>JAITBH010000027.1 GCA_031283745.1 Candidatus Ectomicrobium neotermitis
AACACGAAACGGGACGGGGGATTGCGGGGCGGAACTTGGAAAATGCGGGTGGTTGGTTTTTTTGCCGTGGTTGTTGTTTTTTTTGGTCGTTTGTTGTGGTCGTTGCCGTGGCAGTTCCCTAACCCCTGCTGTTAACGGCATTCTGAACCCGCCAAAAGGAATCGGCGGGCGGGAGGGTTTGAAACCCTCCCCTACATTGATCACCCCCAATCGGTGCCGTTGCCGTTGCAGTTCCCTAACCCCTAAATCCTGACCTCTCAGTTAACGGCATTCTGAACCCGCCAAAAGGAATCGGCGGGTGGGAGGGTTTCAAACCCTCCCCTACATTGATCACCCCCAATCGGTGCCGTTGCAGTTGCCGTTGCCGTTGCAGTTCGCCGTGGTCGTTCCCTTTCGTTCCCTTTTTTTCCCTTTTGTTCCCTGACCCCTGCCCCTGCCGTTAATTGTGGCGGAGTGCGTCGATGGGGGTTAATTTTGAGGCTTTCATAGCGGGGGCAACTCCAAAAATCAGCCCGATTAAAACGGAGAAACCAAAAGCCAGCACTACAGAAAATGATGAAACAGCAGTTGTCCAGCCCGCAAATTTGCCGATAAGCAAAGATGAAAAAAGCCCCATAAAAATGCCAGCTAACCCGCCGCTGCAGCAAATAAAGACGGACTCGATTATGAACTGAAAAAGTATTGCCGAATTGTTTGCCCCGATGGCTTTCCTCAGTCCTATTTCTTTTGTCCTTTCTGTGACGGAAACAAACATTATATTCATAATGCCAATTCCGCCTACCAATAAGCTTATGAAAGCAATCGACCCAAGCAGCAAAGAAAAAGCTCGGCTCATCGATGTCATTGTTTCTTGAATTTCAGCCATATTTCTTATGCGGACTGCCTCCGTTTGCGATGGCAAAAAGCGATGGGTAAACAGAAGTCTCTTTGTGATGGAGGCTGCAACCGAATCCATATCGTAATTAGGGGCAACCTCAACATCTATATTGCTAAAAAACTGAGTGCCGACCAATCGATGAAGGGCGGTGAGCAGCGGAACGGTTATTTTGTCGTCCTCATCACGCCAGCCGCTATAACCCTTTTTTGGCAAAACGCCGATTATCTGGAAGTTCACCCATGCAACACGAACAAAATCTCCGACGGGGTTGTAGTCAGGGTCTCCATAGATATTTTCAACAACTGTCCTGCCCACAAGGACTACCCTTTTTTTCTCATTGTCCTCTTGCTTTGTAAAAAAACGGCCCTTTTGCGGGACAGCATTCCTCATCAATTCATAGTCGGCAGAAACCCCTTCAAGGCGGGTATTGTAATTTTTGCCATTTGCCACTATCTGCACCCTGCCCGCCACATTGCCCGATATATATTGAATGCCCTCAACGCTCTCCTTTAATACATTGATGTCGTCATTTGTAAATCTCATTCGCGACCCGCTTTCAGACGATATTCCGCCCCTTTGCGGCATACCCGGACTGATAGACAAAATGTTTGACCCAAGACTTGCCACCCGCTGTTCTATATCGTTTTGGGCGCCTTTTCCGACGGCAAGCATAGCTATTAAACTGGCGGCGCCAATGGTTACACCAACAATTGAAAGAATTGAACGCAGCTTATTTCCTGTCAGCGAACGCCAAGCCTCTAAGACATAATCTTTGAGCCTAAGAAATGCCAACCCGCCTTTTTTCCCGCTGTCGACATCCTCCCTTTTGCTAACTTTTGCACCGCTTTCCATAGCTTTTTCATCAGAAATTATCAGCCCGTCCCTCAGTGTGATAACCCGCGAGGCATATGATTTTAGTTCTGCCTCATGGGTGACCATAATGATAGTTATGCCGGCTTCGTTTAGCTCTTTTAAGAGATTGATTATTTCTTTTGATGATGTGCTGTCTAAGTTTCCGGTGGGTTCGTCGGCATAAACTATGAGGGGATTGTTGACAAGCGATCTGGCTATAGCCACTCTTTGCTGCTGCCCGCCTGAAAGCTCATTTGGGCGATGAGTGCTTCTTTGTGAAAGACCGACCATATCCAAAAGCTTTGCGGGGTTTTGATGGAATAGTTTGTTTTTTGATTTTGAGTAGAGGGAGGGGAGTGCTACATTTTCGCGGGCAGTGAGTTTTGGCAGGAGATTAAACTGCTGAAAGATAAAACCAAGATATTGATTTCTTAAAGCTGCAGCCTCATCATCGCTAAAACGGGATACCTCTGTTCCCGATAACTTAAAAGATCCGCTGTCGATTTTGTCTAAGAGTCCCAGTATATTTAGAAGTGTCGACTTTCCGCTGCCCGAGGCGCCCATTATCATCACAAATTCCCCTTGCTCGATGTCGAGGTCTATTCCGTGCAAAACGGGGACTTCAATTTTCTCCAGCTGATAGCTTTTCTTTATGTTTTTTAGCTCGATTATTTTCATTTTTTAGCTAACGACCTCTGCCCATCGGCGCCGCACCTTGTTGGGCTTCTTTTTTGGCTCTTACAATCACAACAGTGTCGGCTTTGCTTAGACCGGAAACAATCTCTGTCCACTTGCCGTCGGTAATCCCAATCTCGACTTTCCTTGCCATAACATCTCCGTTTTTGGTTTTTATCACCTGCACAGGAGGTCTTTTGTCTGCCCCTTTATCCTGCTTTTGCGGCTTTTCTTTTTTATCTGCCAGCACAAGAACGGAATGATCCGCCCCAACCGTGTTTATAAAGTCTGAGGGAATGGCGGGGACATTTTCTTTATTGTCTATCTCGACATCTATTGAGGCAGTCATGCCTGACCTAAGATTTTTTGGAGGGCTGACGGGTCTTATGCGGATAGTGTAAACAGTAACATTGCTCACCACTGTGGCCTCATAAGCAATATGCTCAACAACTGCATCAAATTGCTCGTCGGGATAAGCGTCAAGACGGGCTTTGAGCTTTTGACCGATCTTGATGTATTTCAAGTCCGTCTCGTCTACGGAAGCATCGATGATTAAATTGTCAGCCATAGCCAAAATCGCATCGCTTACTCCAACAGTCTGCCCCGCTTCTTTGTCCCGCAAAATCACAAATCCGTTCATAGGGGCTGATATTGGAGTTTCTTTATATATGGTCTGCCATCTTTCATATTCTTTATCGCTCACTGCTCGGGCTGCATCGATCATAGAAGCCCTTTCATTAGAACTCATCAAAACCAAAACCTGCCCCTTCTTTACCTCATCGCCCTCATTGACCAAAATGTTTTCAATTCGCCCTGCAAAAGGAGGTTTTATCTCTATCCTATTTCGTGGAATAACCTCTCCAGTGAGCCTAAATTCCACAATGATATTTCTCTCTTGCAATGAGGCTCGGCTTTCTATGGTTGTCGAGTCTTTTTGCATAAAGAAAAAAACAGCAACCAAAACGACAATTAAAATTCCCGCAATAATGATCAGCTTTTTCTTCATTTTATTTTCCTTTTGAAAAATCTTTTTCGCCTATAAAGTTTAACCACCGTGCCATCTGTAGTGCAGCAGCCCGCTTTGCCTCTAAAAGATTGTTTTGTGCACCTATATAATCGTTGTCAATCATATACCAGTCCTGATAAGAGGACAGCCCGTTTATGTATTTTCTGTCAGAAATTTCAGATTGAAGTTGGGCAGCCTGCAGATATAAAACCCTCAAATTTATCGTCTCAAAAGCGTCTAAGACTGCATTGTATTCTCCGATACTTTGAGCTTTAAGCGACAGGAGCGTTTGCTTTAACTTGCTCTTTGCCGCCTCGTATTTGTTAGCAGATATTTTTGCAAACATAAGATCCTGCATGCCGTTAAAGAGTGGGTAGCTTGCAGTCAAATTTGCACTCCAAGAATTGACGGCATCTTGGGATTGAGGTTTGTCGGGATTGTTTTGATTGAGGGAAGCCGAGATGGATATATTTGGAAGGAAGGAGCTTTTTGCATTTTTGTTTTGCGCCTCAGCTGTCTTGAGGGAATAGTCGGCAATTTTATATTCGGGAATTTCTTTGATGAGTGAGGAAAAATCTGGCTTTGCGGGAGGGGTTTGTGTGGCAGGAATTTGCTCGTCGGTTTCTAAAATCTCATCTCCGTCAACTCCCATCGCAGCATATAAAGCGCTTGATACCGTTTCGATATTTCTAAGCGCCTTCCTCAAGTCCAAATTGGCTGTTTCCATATCCGCCTCAGTCCTTCTTAAAGACCCAAGGTCAACATTTCCAGACTTATATTTGAGGTTTATCATGTCCCGATTTTCGATCCTTTTATTCCTGATTTTTTTGACCAAATCGACCCTCTCATAAGCCCACATCAAGTTCACATATTCGCTATAAGCCTTATACATGATGTCTGAGACTGTTCTCTCATAAGCTGCTTTTGCCGTTTCTAAATCAAACAAAGCCAACCTCGCCTGAAAATAATCCGAAAAGCCCGCAAAAATCGAGAAGTTACCGCTAACTCCATAGCTATAGTTTGTCGAAAGATTGTGCCCAAAAGCCCTTGAGCCGTCTATCTGCGGCATATCGTTGTCGCTTTTAGACAAACCCGCATTTAAGTTTATCGACGGGGCAAAGTTTCCCAAAGCACTGTAATATGAAAATCGGGCATTTTCGAGTTCTATGCGGGCAGACTTGATGTCGGAATTGTTTTCTAAGGTTGTTGCTGCGGCAAAGTTCCAATTGATTTTTTTTGCTGCGATAGGCAGGGGAAAGAGAAAGGTAAAAATAAGAACGAATATGATTTTGTTCATAGCACTAAAAACGCCTCATTATGTGAATTGATTGCATAAAAAAAACCGCACAGGGCGGTTAGTTTTTGCGGCAAAAAAGTTTGATGATAAAGCCAAACAAAAGGGCAATTAAAGTTTGAAATAAATGTTTTTGTATGGATTTTTGTTGACTGCTGCATACTTAACAAAGGAGTCGATTTTTAAGGCAGACAAATCTTTCTTGAAGTATTTTGAATACTCAGCCAAATGTTTTTTGAGGAAGCTCTTGTCGTCATCGTCGAGTTTAAGTTTCACTGCTTCTTTGCCGAGCTTATAGTCAGGCGGCTTTTGAGCAATATAAATTTTCCCGCCGTGCATTCCTGTTCCGCAATATCTCCCCGTCAAATCCTCTCCGCTTTTAGTCCCAAGACCCAGCAAAATGATCGCCCCGCCTGCCATATACTCGCCTAAAAATTCTCCCGCCTTCCCGCCTATCATTATCAACGGTTTCATCTCTTGATACTCTTTCATATGAATGCCGACCCGGTAGCCCGCATTTCCTTCAATATAAATTGCCCCGCCCCTCATCGCATATCCCGCCGTGTCTCCGCAATTGCCGTGAATTATTACTTTTCCGGCATTCATCGTATTGCCCACACCGTCTTGAGCATTCCCTATCACCTCAATTTCTGCCCCGCTCATATAAGCAGCCATATCGTTGCCGGGAGTGCCGTTGATGGTCAACTTTGCTTTGTTAGGTAAAGCTCTGCCGATATATCTCTGACCGAAAACATTGTTTAAGGTGATGTTCCCATCGATTGATATGGCCTCATCTATCATCTCGTTTAGTTCTTTATATTTGATTCCAAAAGCATCTATGTTTTTCATTTTAGTCCTCTTTTCCAAAAATCTTGGTGCGTCTTTTTTCTTTTGCATAGAAATTCAGCCCAATATCTTTTGATTTGATGTCATATTCTTGTTCGGAAAGCTTAACCCTGTCATTGATGAGCGAGGTATAAATCCCTGCCCTTTGATCGTCATTTATCAAAACAAAGCCGATGAGATTGTCGTTTGCAATGTTTAATCTGCGGAGCTTGCCGGCATTTTTGTCGATAAAAATGTCTACGCCGCCGATTATGCCCGCTGATGTTAGCTGCATTCCAAAAAAGGATATGGAGTTCATCGCAAAAGATGAGGGGGTAAGTGTTTTGCCGCCTGCCATATTTGCCCCTGCCGTCTCGCCTTGATTGACTGCATTAGGCCACAAAGCCAAAATTTTGTTTTCCTTTGAGAGCAGATCTAAAGATTCGACGCAGTCCCCCGCCGCATAAACATCGGGGGCTGAGGTCTGCATAAACTCATTGACACAAATTGCACGGGCAGTCTTAATTCCCGCTTCTTTTGCAATAGAAATATGGGGCCTCACCCCTACTGCGATAATGAAAATATCGCAATCAAGCTTTTTGCCGTTAGATAAAACAACTTTCTCAACCTGTGCGTCCCCTTCAACTGCCGCAACGCTGGTGTTTAGAATAAATTCCACACCTTTTTGGGCGACATGGTTTTCAATGATGTCAGCCGCCGACTTATCAAGAACCGAAGCCATGACCCTGTCAGCCAAATCGATAACGGTAATTTTGCCAACCTTCCCATATAGACCTTCTGCAGCTTTAAGCCCTATCAGCCCTGCCCCGGCAATGACAACTTTGGAGTCCGCTTTTATGGCATCTTTGATCTTTTTGCTCTGATCAAAGGTGAGGAAAGTAAAAACATTGCTCTGGTTTTTGAGATTTTTTGTTTCTGGGACAAAAGGTGTGCTGCCGGCGGCAATTAAAAGTTTGTCATATTCAAACTCTTTGCCTTTGGCATAAACTTTCTTGTTTTTTATGTCGATTTTTTCGGCGGGGGTGTTGAGCAAAAGGTTTATCTTTTCTTTCTTGTAGAAGTCTTTGTCCCTGTAAAAAATGTTTTCAAAAGATACTTTCCCGCTCAAGAAATAGGAGATGAGCGGTCTGCCATAAGCCTCGATATTTTCATTTGAAAAAATGGTTATTTTTCCTTCCTTGTCCTTGCTTCTGATGGTTTGGGCTGCATTTAAGCCTGCCGCACCGTTTCCGATGATGAGATATTTCACTTGAGTTCCTCCGAATTTTCGTCAAGAAGTTTTAGCGCCTCGTTTGGGCAATTCTCAACACAGGCAGGAAATCCCGTTTCGACGCATAAATCACATTTTGAAACAGCCTTGCCGTCCGCACTCTTTTTAATTGCACCAAAAGGGCATACCAAAACGCATGACAGGCAGCTGACGCACTTGTCTTTATTGTTTCTGACGATACCGTTTTCATCTTTATACATCGCTCCAGATATGCAGGCTTTTATACATTTTGGATCTTTGCAATGACGGCACTGAAGGGAGAAATAAAAGGCGGATTTCGGGGTGATAATTTCCTCAATAAAAATTGCCGAAGCTACCTTTTCATCTTTATGCGCTTTGATGATGTCTTTACTTTTTGAATGAGCCGTCGCACAGTAAACCTCGCACAGCCCGCAGCCTAAACATTTGTTTTCAAAAGCATATACCTTTTTCATTTAGCCCTCTTTATTTGCAGTTTTCTATTCCCCTGCGTGTTTTATCCCTAAAATTTCCAGCTCTTTTGTATTTAGATCTACTCCGCGAAGCATCAATTTATTGCCCCTCAAGCTGTCTATGGCGTTTATCCCCATCCCGCCTAAAATTTCTTGAATTTCATGGTTCCAAGCCGACACTAAATTGACGAGCCTTTTATACATGATGTCGGGGTTTAACCTTCTGACGAGTTCTGGAACTTGAGTGGCTAT
>JAITBH010000071.1 GCA_031283745.1 Candidatus Ectomicrobium neotermitis
GATGAGAAAAACATAGAACTCTATGTCAACAAAGATAGATATGACAATGAATTTAAACGTGACATAAAAACAATTGTTGACAGTAACAATGTCATAATTATCGTCTATATGAGAGGCAACTTTTACAGCCAAAGATTTAAGGATGTTACAAATGTGTTTTATGAGTACCTCAACAGCAAGTGATCAGTGGTTAGTATTAACGGCAAGTGGATAGTGATTAGTGAAAGGCAACGGCAGCACTCGGGTGATGTAACCTGTAGGGGCGGGTTTCAAACCCGCCCGTGTGGTCATTTTCGGGATAACGAAACGGCGGGCGGACAAGACGAAACTGGGTGGGTGGTTGCGGGGCGGAATTTGAAAAATGTGCGAAATTGGTTTTTTGCCGTGTCGTTGTTTTTGTTTTTGTCGTGTCGTGGCAGTTCCCTTTCGTCCCCTTTTGCTCCCCTTTCTTTCCCTGCCGTTCCGGGTGGAACGCCCACAAAGCTGTTAAGTTGTAGAAATATGAGTTAAGGAGGTAAAAAATGTTATGGGTTTCTTGGATAGTATGCGTTTTCGTCTTGATAATTTTAGAAATTAGCACAACTTCGATGTTTTTCTTTACCTGTTTTGCGATAGGTTCTTTGGCGGCTGCAGTGTTGGCTTTTTTCGGTGCACCAAACATCGCACAATATCTGGTTTGTGCGACAGTGTCTGTGTTGTCTTTGCTTATTATTCGTCCAATTTTTCAAAAAGTTATGAAAAAAAGTTCTGATGTCAGAACAAATGTTGATTCTTTAATAGGTAGAGAAGCAGTCGTAACGCAGGAGATTGCTCCGTTTAAGGATGGTTTTGTGAAAGTCGGAGGGGAAGTTTGGCTGGCTCAAAGCGATACGATTTTTAATGAAGGGGATATTGTGAAAGTGGAAAGCATCAGCGGGACGAAAGTAAAAGTAACAAAATAAAAGGAGGCGTTTATGTTTTCATTGGAAGCTGTTCTTGTTTTAGTAATTTTGTTTTTTGTCGTGATTTTTGTGTCTAACTCGATAAGGATTATCAGGCAATATGAGAGGGGTTTGGTGGAAACTTTGGGCAAGTATTCCAGCACCAGAAATCCCGGTCCAAATATCTTGGTGCCGATTTTCCAGAGAATGATACGGGTAGATATGAGAGAAAGAGTTATCGATGTTCCGCCGCAGAGCGTTATCACAAAAGACAATGTCTCGGTTGTCGTCGACGCTATAATTTATTTCCAAGTTACAGACCCAGTAAAAGTCGTCTATAACATTGAAAATTTTGCTTTAGCAGCACTCAAGCTTGCCCAGACAAATTTGAGAAATGTTATCGGCGATATGGAGCTTGATAGCACCCTGACCTCAAGAGAAAAAATTAACTCCCAGCTAAGAATTGTTATGGACGAAGCGACTGATAAGTGGGGCGTGAAAGTTACCAGAGTTGAGATTCAAAAAATCGATCCTCCAAAAGATATTACCGATGCGATGTCTAAGCAGATGAAAGCCGAGAGAGAAAAGAGAGCAAACATTTTGGAAGCTGAAGGGTTGAGGCAGGCTGCAATTCTGAAGGCTGAGGGTGCAAGGCAGGCAGTGATTTTAGAGGCTGAGGCAGTAAAAGAAAAGCAGGCTCTTGAAGCTGAGGGTGAGGCGACTGCAATAAAGCAAGTTGCTGATGCTGAAAAATACAGGATAGGCATAGTTTATGAGGCTATCCATTCGGGCAGGCCGACTAATGATCTTATTGCCATCAAGTATCTTGAAGCCCTTGAGAAAGTTGCCGACGGGAAAGCGACGAAAATTTTCTTGCCTTTAGAAAGCGTCGGGATTACGGCATCAATTGGAGGAGTTGCGGAGCTGTTTAAGGATCCTGAAACCCTTAAAAAATTGACACCTCCTCAGAAGTAAATGTCTGTCGGCTTATACATTCATATTCCGTTTTGCCGTAAGAAATGTTTTTACTGCGATTTTTTTTCGATCGAGAGTCCACTTATCGGCAAAATGGAAATTGAAGCTGACGAATATGTCGGCAGTTTAATAAGCCAAATTGAACACATTAAGCAGGTTGAAACGATCTATATTGGAGGGGGAACGCCAACGGTTTTGCCCGACGAGAGTTTGGAAAATTTGCTTGGCGCACTTGAAAAATTTTCTGCTATCGAGCAGACGATAGAAGCAAACCCCGAATCTTTGAGCCTCAAAAAGTTGGAACTATTTCGCAAAGCCCGCATAAACAGATTGAGTTTAGGCTTGCAGTCCTCAAATGACGCACTATTAAAAAAGCTCGGCAGAGTTCATAATTTTGAAACTTTTTGCCGAGCATTTTTTTTGGCACGAAAAGCTGGTTTTGAAAATATCAATGTCGATTTAATTTATGGACATCCCTCACAAACTCTTGAGGATTGGCATAAAGATTTGAACAAAGTTTTGGAGCTTGCCCCTGAACATATTTCGCTCTACCCTTTGACTGTTGAGGCGGGAACAGTGTTTGCAAAAAATTCCGTCAAAACTGACGACAATTTGCAGCGGCTGATGTATGAAAAAGCCTGCCAACTGCTTGATAAAAAATATGCCCATTATGAAATTTCAAACTGGGCAGTTGAGGCTAAAGAGTCAAAACATAATCTGAATTATTGGAGAGGGGGAAAGTATTTTGGAGTTGGTGCAGGCGCCGCGGGTTATATGGACGGAGTGCGGTATAAAAATGTTGCAGACATAAAAGACTATATCGCAAAAATTAAAGACCGCAAAAGCCCGATAAGTGAGCAAGAAAATATCGACCCTCCCACCCAAGCTTTTGAAAAAATTATGCTGGGCTTGAGATTGTTAAATGAGGGGGTTGCTATCAAAAGTTTTGATGGTTTTAGGCGGGATACTTTGGAGAGGTTTTTACAAAATGGTGTTTTGATAGACGATAAGGGCTTTATAAAAATAGCCCCGAACTTTGTTTTTGTTGCAAACTCAATCATCCTTGAGTTTATGCCTTAATTTGTCCTCAATTTCTTTAATGGTTAGCCCAGTTTTTTGTGAGAGATTGGCAAGGTCGTCAAATTCGGCCTTGCTTTTTTTTATGCCCCAGCCTCTGCCAGTTTTTACCCTAACATCCCCGATGTCTATTTTAACGGTTGAGATCTCCCTGTCCAAAATATACCGGTCGCAAACAGTTTTACGCACGCCAAATGTCGATGTGTGGCGTAGAATTAGCCCTGCAAAAAAATCTGCCTTATCCTCATCACATAGGCAGACAAGCAGAAAGCTCGGCCTATTCTTTTTCATAAAAACTGGAACGTTAAAAACATCTTTTGCTCCTTCCTTTAAGAGTAAGTTTGCGGCAAACCCCGCCGCCTCCCCCGTCATATCATCTAAGTTTGCACAAAGCTGTGCCACCCTATCTGTCGACCCGGTCGGGGAGCTTTCGTCGGTTTCGGCTAAAAAAGCCCTGAGGCAATTAGGTGCTGCAAAATCCTTTTTGCCCATGCCATAACCTATTTTTAAGGTTTTCATTTTTGTCATCGGAGTAAAACTCTTGACGAAATGTTTAAGCAAAGCTGCCCCAGTCGGCGTGCAAAGTTCTCCTTTAACTGCTCCGCCAAAAGTTGGAACCCCCCGCAAAATGTTTGCAGTCGCTGGAGCAGGAACAGGCATTATCCCGTGTGCACATTTCACAAATCCGCTCCCTACATGGATTGGCGATGCTAAAATCTCTTTTACCCCCAGCTTCTCAATTAAGATGCAGACGGTAACAATATCTGCCACAGCGTCCATATTTCCAAGCTCGTGAAAATGTATCTGCTCAACACTTTGACCGTGAACCTCAGCCTCAGCCTCAGCTATCAAGTGATATACAGCCAAAACGTTTTTCCTGACACTCTCAGAAATTGGCAAAGTCTCAATAATTTCTTTTATGTTTTTATACCCCAGCCCCTGTTTGTGGGTATGGTGATGACTATGCTCGTGTTCGTGCTGGTGGTCGTGTTTATGTTCGTTATTATGGTCGTGGTCATGATTATGTTTGTGATCCTCATCAAAAGTTTCAATGTCCAAACTCTCCTCTTCTTGACCCTTAAAACTCACCTCAAACCTTGTCCCTTTTATTCCCAGTTTTGACACTTGCTCAAAGCCTGTTTTTAATCCCTCAATTCCCAAAGAGTTGAGCTGCTTTAAAAAATCCTCTTTGTCGTCTATGAGTTCAAACAAAGCTGCGGCTAACATATCTCCTGCGGCACCCATTGCACATTCAAAATACAGTGTTTTCATTTTTTCTCCTAAAAAAGCCGCCCCAACTTTTGGACGGGACGATTTTTTCTATTTTTAATTTCTGTTTTCTACTCGATGATTATTTCTACTCGTTGATTTTTTATCCTGCCCTCTGGGGTATTTGGGAAATGTGGATTTTTGGAACCAAAAGCACCCAGTCTTGTCTTGTTTTTGTCTTTGCTTTTTGTCGTTCCCTAATCACTAACCCCTTTCTTTCCCCTGCCGTTCGGGTGGAACGCCCGCCGAGTAGTTTGCCGTTGCCGTTCACTAATCACTAACCACTGATCACTTGCCGCTACCCACTTGCTGGTTTATTCGATTAGCCAAAAACCCCGCCCCAAACCCATTGTCGATATTTACCACGCTCACCCCTGCAGCACAAGAATTTAACATTGCAAGCAGAGGTGCAAGGCCGCCAAAACTCGCCCCATACCCAACGCTTGTGGGAACTGCAATCACAGGACAGCTGACCAATCCGCCAATTACAGATGACAAAGCACCTTCCATTCCTGCAACCGCAACAATCGCTCTGGCTTTCGTCAAAATTTCCATATGAGCCAAAAGTCTATGCAGTCCCGAAACCCCAACATCATAAATTCTCTCGACCTTGCTTCCTAAAGTTTCAGCTGTCAAAGCAGCTTCCTCGCTTACCGATATATCGCTCGTCCCCGCCGAGGCAATCACAACCAGACCAACTCCCTCTTTTTTGACTGGGGAGACAACCCCAAGTGCAGCGTCCGAATGATAATCGATGTCAATATTGTTAGCTTTCAAAAAATCTGCAACCTGTGGGCTTATGCGGGTTATCAAAATATTGCCCAAACCATTAGAAATCATATGTGAAACAATGCCCAAAATCTGCTCTGGAGTTTTATGCTGACCATAAATTACCTCAGCAATGCCCTGTCTCAAACCCCTGTGATAGTCAATTTTTGCATACCCCAAATCCTCAAAAGGTGCCTTCTGCAATGAAAAAAGGGCATCTTGAGGGGAAACTTTACCCTCTTTGACCTTATTTAACAGCTCCAAAACTTCATTTTTATCATTCATCTTTGCCATTTGCCCTCCCAGTTGTTGATTTTGTTTTTGCCTTTGATGTTGCCGTTATCGTGGTTGTTGCCTTTTTGGCGTTGTCTTTGCCGTTGCAGTTGTAGTTGCCTTGTCTTGGTCGTTCACTGCCGTTTGCCGTTGTCTTTTCCGCCCCCTAACCCTGCCGTTCTGGTCGTTGCCGTTCACTAACCTGCCAAGAGACAGGCAGGCATGCCACTAATCACTTGCCGTTTTTGTCGCCTGCCCGCCTTCCTTTCGGCGGGTTCCCTTTCTTTCCCTTTCGTTCCCTTTTTTTCCCTGACCCCTGTCTTTCGGGCAGGCCCCTTGCCGTGAAGTATACCTATATTAGTAGCAGAAAGTGCAGAAAGTGTGGGATGGGCAAGAGTGGACTGGGGCGAGTGGGGCGTGGGTGAAGTTGCGGGTCGTTGCCGTTCGCCGTGGTCGTTCCCCTTTTATTCCCCTTTCTTTCCCTTCCGTTCTCTGTCGTTGCTGTTCGCCGTGGCCGTGACCGTTGCCGGCAAACCGCATTCTTAACCCGCCAAGAGGAATCGGCGGGTGGGAGGGTTTGAAACCCTCCCCTACATTGGTCACCCGATTGTCGTGGCAGTTCCCTTCCGTTCCCTTTCTTTCCCTTTTGTTCCCTTTTGTTCCCTTCTGATAATCGACAGTGGGGGGATTTTTTTGTCGCCGAACGTGGCGGGGAGGGCGGTGTAAATAATAGCAGCTTGGTTAGGGCGGCCGGGCGAGAGAGTTCTTACTTTGGTTTGGGTGAGCGGGTCAAAAATTTCATTGATTTTTATCTTGAGAGGCAAAAAAACATCAGGCAGCAAAATCTCTATTTCGTCTCCGACATTTATCTGGTTATAAAGCCAAATTTCTAAGTGTTCCTGATTTTGATTTATGACTGTTCCAATATTACGCCAATCGCTTTTGCTGCTTGTGTCAAAATAATCTTGAGCCTCATCTGTCGGTGTGCCGTCAAAAAAACCTGTCGTATAGCCACGATTTTGCAAACTATAAAGTTCAGCCATATAAATATCGGGCTGCCACTGTGCGGGGTTCTTAAAATAATCGTCTATCGCTTTTCGATAAGCTCGGGCGGTTTGGGCTATATAGTATGGCGACTTGTTTCGCCCCTCAATTTTTAGCGAGTCAAAACCTGCCGATAAAATTTTGTCTAACTTTGTCATCAGGCAAAGGTCTTTTGAGTTTAAGATATACGAGCCTCTATCGTCCTCAAACATTTCCAAAAACTCTCCCTGCCTCAACTCTTCTTCCATCAACAACTTGCTCTTGAATTTCCATCTGCAAGAGTAAGCACACTCTCCCAAATTAGCAGACCTCCCAGCTAAAAATGCCGACAAAAGGCAGCGGCCCGAGTAGCTTATGCACATCGCACCGTGAACAAAAATCTCAATTTTCATATCGGGCAATTTGTGCTTGATAAAACAGCCCTCAGCAAATGAAACCTCTCTTGCAAGGACAATCAGATCAGCACCCATCTTTTGCCAAAACTCCGCGGTCAGCCAAGAACAGATATTTGCTTGCGTGGAAATTCGCAAAGGCAGGGTCGGCAGATGTTCCCTCAAAAACATAAAAACGCCCGGGTCTGACACGATTGCGCCATCGGGTGCTATTTCTTTTATGTCAATTGCAGCTTGCCCAAGTTTGTCTATATCCGCATTTTTAGAAAAAAGGTTTAAGGCGATATAGACTTTTTTGTTTTGCGAGTGGGCAAAATTAACTCCTTGCTTGATCTCCTCTAAAGGGAAACTACTTTTTGCCCGCAAATTCATTTTCGGCATACCGACATAGACGGCATCAGCCCCATATAAAAATGCAGTTTTTAGTGCTGTAAGCGATCCCGCCGGTAAAAGCAATTCAGGTTTTTTCATTGTTTCCTCCTGTCGTTCGGGCAGTCCTACCCGAACGACTTTGCGGGCGTTCCACCCGAGTGGTTAGTGATTAGTGGTTAGTGGTTAGTCAACGACCACGACGAACGACTTTGCGGGCGTTCCACCCGAGTGGTTAGTGATTAGTGATTAGTGGTTAGTCAACGACCACGACGAACGACTCTGCAGGCGTTCCACCCGAGTGATTAGTGATTAGTGATTAGTGAACTGCAACTGCAACGACTTGAAAACTGCATTTTTACACGGCAACGGGGAACGGCACCGATTGGGGGCGATCAATGTAGGGGAGGGTTTCAAACCCTCCCGTGTGGTCATTTACGGGATAATGAAACGGCGGACGGACAACATAAAATGGGACGGGTGATTGCGGGGCGGAATTTGGAAAATGGCGGGATTGGTTTTTTTGTCGTGGTCGTTGTCGTGCGTCGTAAACGATAACGGCAACCACATAATTAACCCGCCAAAAGGAATCGGCGGGCGGGAGGGTTTGAAACCCTCCCCTACATTGGTCACACAAGTTCCACGCCGTTCGCCGTGGTCGTTCCCTTTCGTTCCCTTTCGTTCCCTTTCTTTCCCTTTCTTTCCCTAACCCCTTTCGTTCCCTGTCGTCCTAACTGCCTCAAGTGCGATTTCAATCATATTCTTGAAAGTCGTCTCGCGTTCTTGGGCGGTGGTGGTTTGCGACCCGTCTACTAAGCTGTTGCTGATTGTCAAAATCGACAGTGCCTGCCTTTTGAATTTTGCTGCTAAAGTATAAAGCTCGGTGGTCTCCATATCTACTGCC
>JAITBH010000076.1 GCA_031283745.1 Candidatus Ectomicrobium neotermitis
AAAACTGGGAGCCATTGTTTGGCATCGCGGGCATTGTTGATTGCGTCGTCGGCTGTGGCGCCGTATCCGCGAGTTGTGAAAGTAAAAATCTGACCGTTTAGGTCTATCTCAATATCCAAAAAGCACACCATTGAATATGGGTTTGCCCGGTCTACTTTTTGAGAGATGAATTTAATAATTGCTCGAGCCAAACCTCTGTCCCCCACAAGGTAGCCCTGCGACTGCAAAAATTGCTTGAGGGCGGGAACCATCGTCTCAACCTCTTGAGTAGCTATGACCACAATAGGTCCGATGTCTTTGCGGGCTGCTATTTCCGCCTCTTTTTTCTTTTGCAAGTCGATTATTCGCTGCTTTTCGCCGTCGATGTCGCTTTTAGCGTATTCAAGCAGAATGTAGCCTATGTATTGAGTGCCGCTTTTGGTGAATTGAAAATCTTTGGTTTGACCGTTTGCGAGGTTGGTTTTTTGGGAGGAAATATCTGTATAGGCTGATATGCCTGCATAATCGTTGCCCACAACTTGGCTGGTATTGTTTGAAACCGTTATACCTATATAGTTTGAGACACTCAAAAGTGCATTGACATAAGCTGATTGCCTTGCCGAATCTAAAGTGTCGCTGGGGGCTGAAATTCCGCTAAAAAAATACGAATTGCCCTGCTGCCAAGTTTTGCCTGCCCAAGACGGCGGATTTTGAGCGGTCGCAACATCCGCTTGCCCCGATTTTTGAGGAACTGCAGCGGCACAGGCATTAAGCCCTACCGCTGCAATTAGAAGCAAAAACCATCTCATAAAAATAGCCATCGGATTAGTTTGCCTGATCTGCCGCCTGAGCTTGGGTTTGGAAGAATCTCTGCTCAACGGCATCGGAAAGCTCTTTTGCACTATCGTTGGCTTTCACCTGATTCTTTGTTTGGTCAAAAGCGTTGGCGACGAGATTTTTGTAGTCGGCTGCACTTATTTGAGCCAAAGAATAAGAACGGTAATATGTCCGCGAGGTCCCGTTTGTCTTATTGCTCTCGTTTAGACGCTGAGAATAAGTTTCTTTTACGACTGCCCCGCTGACCGACAGATTGTCAACGACTGAAAAAAATACATCCTTGAGGTATGCCCCTGTTGTGTCATCATAAGCACCGCCCTGCAAAGCTCTAGAAAACTCTACCCGAACAACTGACTTGATCTGCTCTGCAATTTGTGTGACAGCTGATGCTTGAGCCGCCCTTCTTGCCGCCTCAATGTTTGTCATACCTTCTGAAAGCCCGCGATAGTAATAATTTCCGCCATCCTCCCAGAACTCGCTTGTGCTTTCTACCCACTTAGGAGCAGAAACATTTGGGATTGTCTCGACGACTGTTAAAACTACAGCATTGTCTTTTGAGCCAAGAACTTTCGGCCCTCCGCAAGATGTAGCCAAAACAGAAATGCTAACGGCAAAAACGATAAACAAAATACTTTTTTTCATAAATGCCTCCTTTTTTTTTATTTAACAGCCTAAATTTTTTTCGTCAGAACACTTGAGCCGTCGGGGTTGTCGGTGATTTTGTAACCCTTTTCGTCGATAAGTTTGCGCAACCTATCCGCCTCAGCCCAATTTTTATTTTTTCTTGCCTTATTGCGGTCGTCAAGCAAACCCTGCACATCCTCACTTTTTCCTTGCGAAGGCAAAACAATGCCTAAAGAACTTTCCGCTAACTCCTCAAAAAGCGTTTTGAGCTGCCCCAATCTGTCAGTGTTTTGGGCAATGATCTCGTTTAGAATTAAATTTTTTGCCTCATGCAAATATGAGAGAGCCTTCTCGCAGTTGAAATCATCATCTAAAGCAGCAAGAAAATTTTCTCTCACTTTTATAAGCGCCTCATCTTTAAGAGGCAGGCTCTTGCTTAAAGCTGACAGACGCAAATAAGCGTCATCAATCCCCTGCAAGGCATTTTTTGCTGCGTCGATATTGGCATAAGAAAAATCTAAAGGGCTTTTGTAGTGCTGGGTCATAAGGTAGTAACGAATGATGCGGGGGTTATACTGATTAAAAATGTCTTTGAGAGTGAAAAAATTATCTTTTGACTTGGACATTTTCTCCTTGTTGATTGTTACAAAACCATTGTGAATCCAGTATTTGACAAACTGCTTGCCGGATTTTGCCTCACTTTGGGCAATTTCATTTTCATGGTGGGGAAAAAGCAGATCCGCCCCGCCGCCGTGAATATCTATTTCATCGCCAAGATATTTTGATGACATCACCGAACATTCAATATGCCAGCCCGGCCGCCCTTTTCCCCAAGGGCTGTCCCAAGAAGCGTCGGAAGGGTCAGATTCTTTGGCTCCTTTCCATAAAGCAAAGTCCACGGGAGAAAGTTTTTCATCA
Source organism: Candidatus Ectomicrobium neotermitis (assembly GCA_031283745.1). Taxonomy (GTDB): domain Bacteria; phylum Elusimicrobiota; class Endomicrobiia; order Endomicrobiales; family Endomicrobiaceae; genus Ectomicrobium; species Ectomicrobium neotermitis. Next base: position 2,359 of record JAITBH010000076.1, read on the forward strand.
TTTATTTCAACCCTTGCACCTGCTTTTAAGTCTGAAAGTTTTCTCTTTGAAAGTTTTCCGTAGTCCTTAAACTTCTCAACATTAAAATAAACATCACCGCCCGTCTGATAGGCAAAACCCTTATCCACGAGAACGGCGATAAAGTCGATTATCTCGCTGATGGAATTTGTAACAAGGGGGTAAACATCTGCCCGCAGAATGTTTAGTTTGTCCATCTCGACAAAGTAATCGTCAATATAAATCTGGGACAACTCTTTAACGCTGATCTTTTGCTCTACCGCTTTGTTGATAATTTTATCGTCGACATCGGTAAAGTTTTGAATATGGTTGACCTTGTAACCCCGCTTAATCAAGTGCCTTTTGATGACATCAAAAGCGGTATATGCCCGAGCATGACCCAAGTGAACATTGTCGTATGGGGTAACCCCGCAAACATACATAGAAACCTCATTATTTTTAAGCGGCTTAAACTCCACTTTTGTATCGGAGAATGTGTTGTAAACCATAATCATTTTCTCTTCCCCCTTTTAACTGCTACTTTTTGTTTGCTCAAACTTGCCGCTGCCATCGCCGCCGCCCCTTCGCCCCTGCCGATAAAACCGATTTTTTCGTTTGTGGTGGCTTTTATCGCTATGCGGGCTTTATCAAGACCTATCGCTTTAGAGATATTAGCTTTCATCTTGTCTATGTGAGGGGCTATTTTTGGCTCCTCTAAAATCAGCGTCATATCCACATTGTTTGGTGCAAAATTCCGTTGCTTTAACTCTTTTGAAACTTGCTCTAACAATTTGATGCTCGATATACCTTTATATTGATCGTCAGTATCTGGGAAAAAACAGCCAATATCGTTTAAGCCCGCCGCCCCAAGCAAAGCGTCCATCAAAGCGTGAATAACAACATCCGCATCGCTATGCCCGTCAAGCCCTTTTGCGGCGGCAATTTCCACGCCACCAAGCACCAACTTTCTGCCTTTTTTTAATCTGTGAACATCATAACCAAAGCCTATGAACATTATTTTCTCCCATGTTGCAAAAATTTTAAGCAAGTTTTTGCCAGCTCGAGATCCTGCTGAGAGGTTATCTTAAAGTTTGGCGATGAGGTTTCAACTATGAACACCTTTGTCCCCAACTTTTCGACAAGTTCTGAGTCGTCAGTGATGTTTGGGGCGATGGGGTTTGAGTAGGCTTTTATGAGAATGTTTGTGGCAAAAATTTGGGGGGTTTGGGCATTCCAAAGTGGTTTTCTGTCGATGGTTTCAGCAATGCTTCCGTTTTTGACTGCTTTTATTGTGTCTTTGGTTTTCTCAACTGCTATGGCAGCCTTTTTTTGAACGGCTTTTTGAAAGATCGCTTTTATATCCTTTGTGCTGACTAAGGGGCGGGCAGCATCGTGAACTGCCACAAAGTTTGAGGCTTTATCGACTAAAGATAAGCCGTTTCGGACTGAGTCGAAACGTTTTTTGCCTCCATAAGCCCAGCAGATTTTTTTATTGATGGTAAATTTTGAAGGGATTTGAGATGACATTTTAGGCGGGATAACGACAATTACTTTGTTGACAAAGGGGAGCAAACTAAACTGTTCTACGCTGTAGAGAAAAACTGGTTTGCCCAAGAGGTCTATGAATTGTTTTGGAATTGAAGACTTAAACCGTCTGCTTGCTCCGCCTGCAACTATTATTACGTCCATTTTGTTTGCTTTCACGCTTTTTTCCTTAACGGCGATTGGCGCTCTTTTTATAGGTTTCAGATATAAACTGTTCAAGGCAG
>JAITBH010000156.1 GCA_031283745.1 Candidatus Ectomicrobium neotermitis
AGCTGCTCTATGGATTTCTCTTGCTTTAGCGAAATGTCCCTGCCCTTAGCATTAAAAAACTTAATATCTATAACCTTCCCGTCAAAAGGAGACTGCCTGACATGAATGCCGCCTGCCTCGCCCTCATTTCCTATTTCATACCTTGCAACAGGAATTGGATTATTGCTGAGGTCTCCTACCTTTACGCCCGCTGACAGCAAGCCTGATATTAAGCCCCTCTTGACCATTCTTGAGACACGGTGGCTGTCCCTTGTGGTCAAAATATAAGCACCTTTTCCGATGAAAGCTCCGTAAGCAGAACCGATTTTTGCAGCAAATTCAGGAGTGATTTCGATATTTGCCAGCCCCGTTATGCCGATAGCATTGAAAAGGGCTTTATTCCACTTCTCTCCCCATACCAAGCTGCTCGAAAGAATAGACCCTGCTTCGATGACTTTATTGGGCCAAATTCTCAAATTGGTCTTGATAACCGCATCGCTGCCGATAGAACACCAATCTGAGACGATAGTTCCGACCTGAACCACACTTCTATCTCCAACAAAGCTGCCCTTGCCGATAACATTTTCTTTCAATCTTGCTTCATTTCCTATGGTTACATTCTCCCAAAGGATAGAGCCTACCACCTCTGCCCCTGTACCGATGACGCTGTTAGCACCTATCACGGAGCGGGATATTTTTGCACCATCTTTAATGACGACATTGTCTCCTAAGATCACATTGCTGTCGACATCCACATCTTTGCCAATCTCAACATTCTCACCTACTGTGATTTCGTTCCCGCTGATTTTCAACTTCTTGCCTTTGGTTTCTATTTTCACAACACCATCAAGAATATCATAGTGGGCATGGCGATATTCATCATGGCTTCCAATATCTTTCCAGTAGCCATCAGCAATATATCCATAGAGAGGTTTGTTTTCTTTCAATAGTAGGGGAAAAAGTTCTTTGGAAAAATCAAAATCTTTGTCTGGGGGGATAAAATCGAGGACTTTGGGATCTAAAATGTAGATTCCAGTGTTGATGGAATCTGAAAAAACTTCCCCCCAAGAGGGCTTTTCAAGAAATCTTTCAATTTTCCCGTGCTTGTCCGTTATAACAACGCCGAACTGCAGGGGGTTGGGAACTCTTGTGAGGACCATCGTCGCCATAGCTTTTTTGCGTTTGTGAAATTCAAGAGCGTGCGTTAGATCAAAATCAGTCAAAACATCTCCAGAAATCACGATAAATGTCTCTTTTAGGATTTTCTGTGCATACTTTACGCTGCCTGCCGTGCCCAAATCCCCGTCAGGACGCAAATAATTGACATTTACCCCAAAATTCTTGCCGTCTCCGAAGTAACGGGAAATGACTTCGGGCTGGTAATACAACAGCATTGTCAAATCACGAAAATTGTGTTGTTTTAGGAGATTGATGATATGACACAACATAGGTTCGTTGCCTATAGGAACCATAGGCTTAGGGCTATTACAGGTAATAGGTCTAAGTCTTGTTCCAAATCCGCCTGCCATGATGACTGCTTGCATAAATTCCACCTCTCTTTACAAAATTTTATTACAGCTTATATAAAAAAGCCTTAACCCCCCTCAAAAGCAGGCAAATCTTATAAAAAAGGGGTCATTAAGACAAATAAAATATTTCTTATCTTTCTGCGTTATTTCAATAGAGATCTCCTTAATTTACAATTGACTAAAAACATGTCTTTGAGTATAATCGGCGAACATTTATGAGTAAAAAATGACAAAAATCCACGAACTTATGTTCGTGGATTTTTTGTAAAAACAATAGGAGATTGCGGTGATAGACTTGCATATGCACACTTTTTTTTCTGACGGCATATTAATTCCCTCGGAGCTTGTTTATTTAGCCAAAACAAAGGGGTATACAGCTATGGCGATAACCGATCACATCGATTTTTCGAATATGGACTTCGTTATCCCCCGCATAGCAAAAGTGGTCGCCTCTCTCTCCGATTTATATGGCATAAAAGTCTTCCCCGGTGCAGAACTAAGCTATGTCCCCCCCAGTCTAATCAAAGAAGCTGCCGAAAAATGCAGGCAGCTGGGGGCTAAAGTGATAATTGTCCACGGCGAAACTGTGGCTGAAACCGTTCCAGAAGGGACAAATTTTTGTGCTGTCAATGCTGATATTGATATTTTGGCTCATCCGGGTCGTTTAACTAAAGAAGTTGCAGAAATTGCAGCAGCAAAAGACATAAAAATTGAAATTACCACAAGAAATCATCACAGTGTTGCAAATAAAGAAGTGGCGGCGGCGGCTTTATCAGCCAAAGCTAAGCTTATATTAAACACTGATTCCCACTTGCCTGATAATTTAATGACAAAAGAACTGATTGAAAACACCTTAACAAAAGCAGGACTTTCTGTAGATTACTTTGAAATTATGCAGAAATACTCATTGGAAGTAATTTCCAAATACGAATAAATTACCGTGCGAAACGGTATACATAAAAGGAGAAAATAAGTAATGGATAACACAGCATTTGGCTCAAAAAAGTTGCAACTCCCAAAATTTTTACAGGGGAAAAAGGCTATCACTCTAATAATCGGAGCAGTGGTAGCGATATTGATAGTTGTTCTAATAGTAATTTTCGTTAATCAGAGATCGACGAAATTAAACGATGAAGCATCAGACAGACTTTCAGAGGCATACGGCAGCTTTGCGGCATCAAATGATGAGCAAGGTTTGGCATTTTTAAACGATATAGTTACAAACTACCCAAAAACTTCAGCAGCGTATCAAGCAAGACTGTTCTTGGGTGATTATTATGTCGGTCTTGGAAATTTCAACGAGGCTTTGGCTTATTTAGCAACCACAAGCACAGACGCTACCCCTGAGGAACTTAGACCTTTGGCGCTTGCAAGAATCATTTATCTTTATGATGTCCGCAATGAATTTATCAATGCAAGAAATTCCGCCCAAGAATTTGTCAATCTCTACCCCTCTCATTTCCTTACAAAGAGCGTATACATATCCCTTGCAAGATATTATGCCCTCACAGGTTCGATCGATGATGTAAGAAGGGTTTGCAATGAAATCTTGAGCAAGTTCCC
>JAITBH010000038.1 GCA_031283745.1 Candidatus Ectomicrobium neotermitis
GCATTTGAGATTAAGAAATTGCAGACCTCATTTTTTGAAAAATCAAAAGCAGTCATTTTGTCTGCTTGATTGTCAGAACTGCCCGCATTTTCATACAGCGGTGTTCCATCAAAACGACCAAGCCCTGATGCCTCTACGGGGAAATTGGCACAAGTCCAATCTAAGATCACTGCGAGGTTTGCTTGATGGAGGGCATCTATTAAAGCCATCAAACCTTGCGGGGCACCGTGTTTGCTGTTTGGAGCAAAGCTACCGGCTGATTGCTGATTTAATTCCTGTGCACCGAGCGGGTCAGTTAAAGACATCAGCTCAACATGAGTAAACCCCATTTGAGCACAATAGTGGGCAAGACGGGATGCAAGCTCTTCATAGGAAAGAATTTTATTGTCTTGAGAGTGCAACCAAGAACTTAAATGAACCTCGTAAATGGAAACGGGGGGGCTTGCTGCCTTTTTTTGTTTGCGATCTTTTGTCCATTTATTGTCTTTCCAGTCATAAGACAAATCCCAAACGGTAGAAATTGCAGCTCCATCCTCGTCAACCGAATTGCAGTAAAAAGCAAAAGGGTCTGCTTTCTTTTGATTGTAATTACAGAAGTCCGAGATGATGAAATATTGATAACAATCCCCTGCCTTAACCCCTTCTATAAATCCTTCCCATATACCCGAATTGCCCCCGCGAGAATAGAGCTGATGGGAATTTTTGTCCCACAAATTAAAGTTGCCAGTTATGGATACTGAGCCGGCATTTGGGGCATAAACACAAAAGTAGACACCTTGTTTCCCGTCATTGTCGACAATATGGGCTCCTAATTTTTCATAGAGCCTGAAATGATTGCCGTTTTTGAAAAGATAAATATCATCGCTTGTTAAAAGCGAAAATTGCCGAACACTGTTTTCTAAAATTCTTTCCATAGTATCCCTCTCTTAAAAAATGTCTGAATTTTTGAAATGCCTAACGAAAACAAAAAATATCAACTTAGCTATAGCCATCGCTGGAACTGCAAAAACCATACCCACAAAACCGAAAGCCGTCCCGCCCGCAAGGACAGCAAAAATAATGGTTGTCGGACTTAAATTCATATTTGTGCTCATAACTAAAGGCTGAACCACATGATTGTCGACAAACTGTATTAGCAAAAATGCGGGAACTATTTTAAGGATAATGACGGGAGAATTAAACTGAATAATCCCAAAAACGCAGGCAAGAGTCAGACCAGTAATTGAGCCAAGATAGGGGATAAAATTTAAAACCCCGGCACATATGCCGATAATTGCTGCAAAATGTAAGCCCAAGCTCCCCAACACTACTGTCACGGATATGCCGATAAAAGCAATTTCTATAAGCTGGGCACGCAGATAGTTGCCGAGCAAAGAATTGATCTCATAAACAATAGATAAAACCGTTTCGATGAAGTTTGCAGGTGAGATTTTTACGATTATATCTATCCATTTTCCACCGCCTAAAAGCATAAAGAACATAATCATCGGGCTTAAAATTATCATCGATAAGATTGAGAAAGCCTCTCTGATATAGGTAGGAGCCATTTTGAGTGCATTGCTTATCATCGGCATCGTTTCCTCTTTTATCAAGACACCAAATTCAATGTCTCTTAGAGATGGAACGATGTCCTTAATTTTCGTCAAATAAACCGTGAGCTGTTTGATGTGCTGATAATAGGTCGGAATTCTTTCGGCCAAGTGTTCAATTTCCTGTAAGAGCTTTGGCCCGAAAATCGTTATGGCTGCGACAATGATCACTAAGAGGCTAAACATCGCGGCTGTCGCTGCAACCCATCTCCTGAAACCAAAAGATTGAAAGAATGAAACCAAGGGAAACAGTAGATATGTTAAAAAAGCCGCTATCAAAAATAGCGGCAAGATGTCTCTGACGGCATAAAAAAATATCCCGACAACCAACAAACCTAAAACACCCACAAAAAACACTCCGCTCTTAGCCCCTTCTGTCATATTTCCTCTACCTTACTAAATTTCCAGCGATTTAATTTTCAATAAAAGCAACCCTACTATATTGTTCATAAGCTTGACCCCAGATTTTGAGGTTGGGGAGATAACATCGTTTAAGCGAACCCGATAAATCAAAAAAAGTGTGCTGTTTTTGCCTGCCCGAGCCAAAGTATCATGGTTTTTGCCGCTAAAAAAGGCACTCAGCCCAAAAAATTCCCCTGCATTTAAGATTTTTTCAGAACTCTCATTGCTCACTCTCACCAAACCCTCTTTAACTATATAGAAAACATCCGCATTTTTGTTTGGCTCATAGATTATCTCGCCATCGCTATAACGTTTTTCAAAAACAATCAGGGCAATTTTCCTTAAAGTTCTTGTAGAAAGACCCTTAAAAATCACAATAGTTCTCAAAAAATCTACCGTTTCCTGAAGTTTTGCGTCCATAAAAATGAATCTAAATATTTTTTTTAACACGGTTCCCTCCGCTATTATGTTTTATGCTTACTATTTATCGCCAGCACTCGTCTATCCCAGCTTGTCTCAAGAGTCGCCAAACTCGATTATGAGGTATTGTCTGATGGGCTGCCCCATTCTCTTAATTACTATCAGCTCTGTAGCGTTTGGCGGAAAGGCGGCAATATCCTCGCTATAGTCCTTATCCATTTCATAATCCACCCAAACAACAGCTTTTTTGGAGGTTTGATAGTCAGCTGGTTCTTTTGTCCACCAAATTCCATACTCATTAGTTCTGTCGGCCGATACAAAGGAGGCAATTTTTAGGTCTGTGTAATACTCTATAGTTGCACTCCACTGATGCTGTTTTGTTACCGCATAGACTATTTTCCTTTTCATCAAAGCATCGGATAGCTCTTTCCAGCCCCTAAACCAGTTTGTCGTATCTAAAACGGCAAGCTGCGGGGAAATTTTTGCCACAGGAAAAATGGAATATTTCATGTGTATACCTATTAAAACCGAACAAAACACATTGAGTACGATGCCCCAGATAAAAATCTTGCGTTTTTTGACGTTTGAGAGCATAAACTGGGCAGCCATGACGGCAAAAGGCAGGTATGCAACTGAGGGCCAGTTGGCGCCCGGATACCTTTTGATAGCTGTGAACATAAAAAACACTATGACTGGAATGCAAAATGAGGCTAAAAACACCTTTTTGCTCTCTTTTGAGCCGAAATAATAAAAAGAGGCAATGACACCCGCTATGAATGTTATAGGTCCAATGACCCCAGCCTGTGCAGCTAAGTATTCAAAGATATAGTTGAAATGAAGTTTTGAGCTGACAAGACCGTGTCCTATCTGGAAAGTAAAGGAAATCCAATCGTGAGAGCTATTCCAAAAAACCACAGGCAGGAAAATTGTGAGCGATATAAGAAACATCAAGTAAAAATGCACATTTTTTAGCCAAAACAGTTTCTTGTCTAAAACCATATAAACAGCCAAACACAGGCAAAACAGGACTGCAGTATATTTTGAAAGCAGGGCTAAGCCAAAAAATATGCCCGTCAAATACCAAAACTTGGTTTTATTAGTTGATATGAGCTGCCACAGTGTATACACAGCGCATGAAAAGAACAAAAAAGCAGGGGTGTCTGGGGTAATAACTATAGAACCGATAAACATTATCGGCATTGAATTGAGTGCAAAAATCGAGGCAGCCGCCGCAGTTTCCCCAAACAGATTTTTGACGAACTTCCATATTAAGATGCTCATTATTATTAAGACTATAAGCCCGGAAAACCTGACAGCAAGTTCGTTGTGTGAAAAAAGGGTGGTCAGCTTTATGAAATAGGCAACCATAGGAGAGTGGTCAAAATATCCAAAAGCTAACCGCTTAGACCAAAGCCAATAATAAGCCTCATCGGGGTGCAACTCAAGAGTTGCCGAGAGGAATGTCTTAAAAAGGGCAGTTAAGCCGACAAAGATGATAGTGTTTTTTTTATTGAAAAGTTTTTCCATTTAATTTCCATATCACAAACCACA
>JAITBH010000093.1 GCA_031283745.1 Candidatus Ectomicrobium neotermitis
TCACTAACTAACAAATAACAATATCCTAATGCCTCAAGGCGTTGTTTTCTATAGCAACTCTAAAAAGATGTATAATGCCCGCTATCGCAAGACTAAGGTCTCGGCATCGGTGAAAAAGGAGAAAAAACGACGCAAAATGACAGAAGGCAAGATAATGGCAGTTGATTACGGTTTGAGAAGAATAGGAATAGCAATGTCGGACCCCCTCCAAATAACATCTTCTCCGTTTGACACTCTAACCAGCCTCTCTCCCAAGCAAAACGTTGAAAAAATCACAGAAATGGCCGTTAAAAACAATGTTGTAGCCATAGTTATCGGGTTGCCGATAGATTCCACTGGAACCGAAGGTGCTATGGCTAAAACCATAAGAGGTTTTGCCGATAAGCTCAAAATCTGCACAACCTTGCCCGTGATGTTCATTGATGAGGCATTTTCTTCAATGGAAGCTACCGAAATTTTGTCATCAAAGGGCATAAAGTTTGATCATAAGGATAAAGGGCTTAAAGATAGGGTGTCAGCAGCCTTGATTTTACAGAGGTATCTGGAGAGAAAATGCTCTACATAATAGATGGATACAACATAATCAATTCAAACTTTAACTTTTTGTTCCAAGCCCCCACATTAGAGGGCAAAAGGACGAAACTTTTTGAGTTTATTATTGAAAGAAGGCCCCACGGGAGCCTCAATAACCAAATCACTGTAGTTTTTGACTGCAAAAGTAAGAATCCTTATGAGACTGACACATATAATCGCACCCACTTTAAGGAAATTGAGGTCATTTTTAGCGACGGGGTGCTTTTAGCCGATGATATTATTGTCGAACTTTGCGACGAGGCTGCCCACCCTGCTCAAATAACTGTCGTTACCAATGATAAAGGGATACATCGGAGAATATCTTTAAGCGGGGCAAAGCACGAAAGCGTTGAAAAGTTCATATCCAAAGCTAACAAGAGTAAAAATATAAAGAAAGCTCAAGAAAGATTGTCTTCTGAGGTGAGGGAAAAAATAAACAAGGAGTTCGAAAAAATATGGATAAAGTAAAGCTTGTTAAGATTTCCGCTGTTATTTTGGCAATTATCATTATCGTTGGTGCTATGTGGTATGTAAGTTTATCCGGCAAGATGATTGAGGTAGCGGTCAATAAAGGCGACAGTGCACACAAAGTGTCTGATACTCTCAAAAAAGAGGGCATCATTTACTCAAAAACCATATTTTTGGCTTTGGTCAAGCTCACTGGCTCGAGTGCAAAGATACAGAGCGGCAACTATGATTTCTCCAAAAAGGACAACATTTTCACTGTTTTGTCCCATCTGCGGAAAGGTTCAAAGAACTATATCAGCATCACCATTCCAGAGGGAAGCAATGTTAAGCAAATTGCAGCCATCGTTAAGTCCAAAATTCCAGAGTTTGATGCTGAAAACTTTATCCAGATAGCAGACAATGAAGATCTTGAAGGCTATCTTATGCCTGAAACCTACTATGTCGGATACAATTTCAAGGCTGAGAATATGATTAGGGTTATGCGTGAGGAATTTGATAAGAAAGTTACTCCAGAAATGTATGAAAGGGCAGAAGAAATAGGTATGTCGATAAAAGACATCATTATTTTGGCTTCAATTGTTGAGAAAGAAGCGATGAAAAAGGATGAAAGAGCTGTTATTGCAGGGGTCTTTTACAATAGACTTGAAAAGAGAATTCGGCTTGAATCATGTGCTACCGTGCTATATGCGATGGGAATAAATAAGCCCCAACTGTCTTTAGCAGATTTGAAATACCCCTCTCCTTATAATACCTACCTCCACTACGGTTTACCGCCCGGCCCGATATGCAGCCCGGGTATCGAATCAATCAAAGCAACTTTATACCCCGTCAAAACCGATAATTTGTTCTTCGTAGCTGAGGGGGAAGGTGGACATTTGTTCTCTCCAAACCTCGAAGAGCATGTCAAAAACAAAAATGTAGCTAAGGCTAAGCAAAGAGAACGTGCAGCTCAAAGCAAAAAAGCAGCCGCACCAAAGGTTGACAGACAGGCAGCTGCAGAAGCGGCAAGGTTACTTGACGCTAGGCAAATAGCCAAATAAATTGAAACTCAAAGGGAGATAACCGTGAACCTCATAGAAAGGTATCAAGACGAAATGTATTCACTTGCTTTATCTCTGACAAATGACGACAAAAAGTCTAAGGCTTTGGCGATGAAGGCTTTCGATAAATCTGTCGGCGAGCTCTACGGTGGATACAACAAAATGAAGGTGCAGCTCTTTAGAACTTTGCTGTCTTTTGCCCCGTTATCAAAATTAAAAAGGGCAAAAAATGGGGATATTCTTTACACATTCAAAAAAAACTTGCCCCCTTTTGAGCGACAAATTTTTGTTTTGAAGTTTGAGTTTCACCTCTCCGTCTTAGAAACATCCTTAGTTTTAAATTCCAGCAGGGCTGAGGTGAAAAAACACATCTTTTTTATACTCAACAAACTATTTAAGAAATTGGAGAAAACACTGAAATGAAATGCGATGAAATAACACAAGAAATAGTCCCCTATTATTTCGGGGAACTCAAAGGTAACAAGAAAGTTGAATGTAAAAGGCACCTTATGATCTGCCGAAACTGTGCAAGGCTTGCCTACAAAGTTCGTCAAAGTATGGAGTTTATAGATAAAAACAAAGCTCCGATAAAGAAAGTAAA
>JAITBH010000002.1 GCA_031283745.1 Candidatus Ectomicrobium neotermitis
CCCAAAAACGTTACAAAACCTGTCCCCGAGATTTTTATCCCATTCAAATCTGTAGCCGACTGGGCATAGGCTATACTTCCAACTGCTAAAAAGCTTACCGCCAAAATTGCTGAAAATACTTTTTTCATTACTTCCTCCTTTTTTCCTTTTGAGTATATTTTTCCTCTAACTCGGGTTCGGGTTTTGCATTATGCAAACATTTTTAGCCGAACCTAAATTTCGGACTGCATAAAACCTTTTTTTGATGTCAAAGTCAAGAAAACAAAAACATTGAACATAGAACTGCTTTTATGACCACTTTATATGTGCAGAAAGCAGGGTCAAAACTGCCGCATTTATTATCTGCATCCAAAAATTATCGTTTTTTATGGGCAAACGCCGCCAATCAAAAGCCTCAACTATCGAGGCAAGCAAAGCGCCCAAAAAAGCAAACAAAGGATTAAACAGAAATAAACCTACGATAAAGCAAGCTAAAAAGCAGGCAAAAGAGCCTTCAAGAGTTTTAGCGCTGGCAATTTTATGTTTGCCAAAGCTCCTCCCTATGAGGGCTGCAGCTGAATCTCCGAAAGCTAAATATAGAAAAGAGGCAAAAACCATATACCTGTTTGGGAAAACTATCACCGTTATAAGCGCACCTCCTATTGTCCCAATAAAAGCACTGATTCTGTTGACCTCCTCTGACCTATATATGCCATGACAGTATCTGCAAAAGGCATCATTGATGACCTTTACCTTAAAACGAAGAACCTCAAAGAGAGCGCCCCCTGCAATAGCTATGCTAAGCCCAATAATCACAGTAGTTTTGTCTAAAAACCAAAATCCGAAAGCATAAATCAGCAAAAGGCAGTGAAATAGTTTTCTCTTAATCTCGCGTTTTGCGGCTAATTTCATATCAAGCTCCTAAAAGAGAGGCTAACCCCAAACGAGAGTTAGCCTCTCTCTTTTTATCTGTCATCAGAAATTCTCAGCTAATTCTTCCATATATGCCTTAGGGTGCAGGCATGCCGGGCAAAGATCAAGCGCCGTTTTGCTCTCATAAACATAACCGCAATTGCGGCATCTCCACTTGATGACCGACTTTCTTGAAAAAACTTCGCCGTTTTCTAAGTTTTGGGCAAGCTGAACATATCTTGCCTCATGATGCTTTTCTGCTACTGCAATTTTCCTGAATGTCTCAGCAATCACATCAAAACCTTCCTCTTGTGCTACTTTTGCAAAGTCTGGGTAAACCTCAAGCCATTCCTCTTTTTCTCCGGCTGCTGCAGCCTTTAGGTTTTCTAAAGTGGTGCTTATCACACCCGCTGGAAATGACGCAGTTATTTCAACCGTGCCTCCATCTAAAAACTTGAAAAACCTCTCGGCATGCTCTTTTTCATTTGCAGCAGTGTCAAGGAAGAATGCTGATATTTGCTCTAAACCCTCTTTCTTGGCTTTTGAGGCAAAGAATGTATACCTGTTTCTTGCTTGGGATTCCCCCGCAAAAGCCTTGAGCAAATTCTTTTCCGTCTCCGTTCCTTTTACTGACTTAACCATTTATTACCTCCTTTTTTGATATTTGCGTCTCGTTAAACCAAAGCCCGTGTAAGTTGCAAAACCCAATAACCTCAATTTTGCCCTCAGTTTTTGCGTCTACATAAATTTTAGCTATGGGCAAAACCGCAGGACTAAACTTTATACGAGATACATATTTATTGTTTACATAAAAGTCAGCATATTCGATGTGATGCTCCGCCATCATCGGGTGAATGATCTCACCAAATTTAACCTTTGCGCTGATTCCAACATCTTTGTGTTTTACCGATAAGACTGGAATATGCTTTTTTTCGCTCTCGCCCGTTGCCGCCTTAAAGTCGGGCGTTTTGTAAGCATTTTCTATCTCATCAAAACTGCTCTGCCCGCAAACGGGGCATCTCTCAATTTTCCCTTCTAATGACACGAAATTACAAGTCCTGCATACAAAGTGTTTCATATTTTTCTCCTCTTTTCTTTTTTTGATAGCGGAAAATCCGCTCCTTTTTGGCGCTAAAAAGACATTATCTGTCTTTTTGCCCTTTGCAAGCTGGGCATTGCTTATACTCTGCCGCATACTCGGCGCCGCAATCAGGGCAAACTTTTATGTTTTTGTCGGCATTCCTTTGGCTATGGCAAGGCGAACAAAAAGACGGGGAAAGGCAGGAATGTTTTAACTCATTTTCACAGTAGGGGCAGGAACATTTATTTTTCATTTCTTACCCCCTTTTTGAGATAGTCCTCAATAGCTTTATGCAAGGCGTCTGCACCTAAATTTGAACAGTGCATTTTGTTTGGAGGCAAGCCGCCAAGCTCTTTTGCAACCGCCGCATTAGTTAGCGCCATCGCCTCGTCTATGGTTTTGCCGATAGCCATCTCTGAAACCATAGAGGAAACTGCAATAGCAGCCCCGCAGCCGAAAGTCTTAAATTTAACATCTGCTATCTTGCCGCCCTCAACCTTTATGTAGAAAGTCATCATATCGCCGCAGACTGGGTTGCCTACCTCGCCAACTCCATCTGCCTTTTCAATTTCCCCAACATTGCGGGGATTTGAAAAATGATCCATCACCTTATCCGAATAAAAAGCCATATTCTCTCCTTTATTCCTCTAACAAATAAAAACCCTCTTTGACCGCCCCGCATATCGGACAAACCCAATTGTCGGGCAGATCAGCAAAAAGGGTATTTATCTCTATTCCATTATCAATATCCCCTCTCTCGGGGCTATAAACATACTTGCACAATGAACATACAAACTCTTCCATTTTTACCTCCTTTTCCTTCTTTTTTACGGCTATATCTAAATTTGATTAATCTTCGTTTTCATTTTCGTGATCATGGCTGTCCGAAAAATCCGTCCCCGGTCCCGCCTCTTTTCTTTTGCCCGTCTTTTGGAAATATGAATACAAAGGGGACATCGCTCTAAGCTGCTCAACTATCTGAGGCAGAACTTCCAAAATATAGTTTATCTCGTCATCAGTATTGTATTTGGACAATGTAAAAATTAAAGACCCTTGCGCCACAGCAACATCTACACCTATAGCTTTTAGAACTTGGGAGAGCTTTAAGTCTTTTGCAGCGCATGCCGAGCCGCTTGCGGCTATTATCCCTTTAGCATCTAACATCAAAAACAACGCCTCTCCCTCTACAAACTCAATGCTGAAATTGACATTGCCCGGCAAACGGCTGTTGAGGTTTGACGGGCCGTTTAAGTAAATATGCGGAATAAGAGTAGGCAGCTTTGTTATCAATGTGTTCCTCAACTTAGATGTCCGCAGACTATTTATGTCTATCTCGTCTTTTAAGAATGTGCAGGTTGTGCCAAAACCAAATATCGATGGAAGGTTTTCTGTTCCTGCCCTTTTGCGGCCCTCTTGAACGCCGCCGTCAATCTGAGGAATGAGCGGGCAGCCTTTCTTGACAAACAAAGCCGCAGCACCCCGCGGCCCGTAAATAGAACTTGATGAAAAGCTGAGTGCATCTATTGGCAGCTGCTTAACATCTATCGGCAAAACCCCTACAGCACCTACTCCATCGCTATGAAAAACCGCCGTGCTGTTTTCTTTTACTATCCCCGCTAACTTTTTAATGTTTTGAATTGCACCGATTTCGGGGTTGGCATATTGCAAAGAGACAAGAATTGTATCTTTGCGTAAAAGACTTTTTAGCTCGGCTTCATTTATAAAACCCTCTCTGTCTACACCGACATAATCTATTTCAAAACCTTCGCTTTCAAGCTTTTTGGCTGAGTTGGTGATTGAAAAATGTTCAATCTGCGAGATGATTATATGGTTGCCCTTTCCTTTTAAGGCTTGGGCTATACCTTTAAGCGCTAGATTGTTTGACTCAGTCCCGCATGAAGTAAAAACTATCTCCCGCACCTCCGCATTTATGAGCGAGGCGACCGCAGTTCGGGCATTTTCTAATGCCTCTTTTGAGCGGCTACCCATCTCATAAACGCTTTGAGGGTTGGCATAGTATTGCAAAAAGAAGGGCCTCATAGCTTCAAGAACCCTGATGTCTATCTGGGTGATAGACTGGTTATCGCAATAGATTATTGGTTTGTTCATGACTTTGCCTTTTTGGCAAGTTCAGCTCTGAGGAATTTGTAAATTTCTATCGGAGTGGCTTTTGCTTTGAGTTGAACTTGAAAATCGTCGTCAACGAGCAATGCGGAAAGCGTCGAGAGTATTCTTAAATGCGAGGACCCGGCGCCCTGCGGTGCTAAAAGAGAAATAACATAATCCACCGGTTTGCCGTCAAGGGTTTTCCACTTTTTGAAGGGAATTGGTTCCTCTAACTTTAAGATGACTATCGCCGCATAATCGATGGCATCGCCTATAGCGTGAGGAATGGCAAAACCTGACTCCGTTCCAGTGCTGCCTTGCTTTTCCCGTGCTTTTAGCCCATCGAGTATTCCGTATTTATTGTTGGCATAACCGCTTGCAATTGCTGTGTCGGCTATGATCCCAAAAATTTCTTCCCTGTTTGATGCTTTAACTCCAACCTTGATATTGCTATCAATTAAAACTTCCATAATTTACCTCCCGCCTTTATTTAAGTAAGGGAGCCGCTTATGCAAAATCGCGGCTCCCTCCTGTTGAGACCGCTCTTTTAAGACAATAGGTCAAAGCCTCATGCTATGCCTTTATCTCTCAAGTAACGTCTCTTTTGAATAAGCCCTAAAATTGTTCCTGCTATAACGCTGCCTATCAAGATGACTATAACCCAAAGCAAAGCGTCAAACCAACCTCTATGCGAAACTGCCGCTATTGCGGGCAAAACTAAAAACCCGCCGTGAGGGGCTGGAACCTGAATTTGCAAAGCATAAGACAAAACCGCCGCTATCGATGAGCCAAACATAAAAGTAGGCAAAATGCGGAGCGGGTCTTTTGCTGCAAAAGGAATTGCGCCCTCTGTGATATGAGTTGCACCAAGTATTATGTTGACAAGCCCGGCATTGTATTCGCTCATATCGAAGTATTTCTTAAACACGATGACTGCAAAAGCAGTGGTCAGCGGCGGTGCAATACAGGCAGCCGATACGCCCGCCATAAAGAAATAGTTCCCTTGAGCAAGTAAAACGGTGCCTGTTACATAAGCCGCTTTGTTTACCGGCCCGCCCATATCAAAAGCCGCCATACAGCCGACTATGATTCCAAGTATCAACGGATTAGACTCTTGGAAACCGCTCAAGAACTTCATCATCCACTCATTTACGCCGTTCATCGGGTCTGATAAGAAAACCATTATCGAGCCGCCGATAAAAACGCCTAAAACTGGGAACAAGAAAATCAGCTTTACGCCCCTTAAAGTTTCGGGCAAATCTTTGAGCAAACGGTCAAGAAAAAGAATCAAGTAGCCGCTCATAAACCCTGAAACGATGGCGCCTAAAAAGCCCGTTCCGCCGTTTAAGGCGATCATTCCCGTAACAAAACCAACCACCAAGCCCGGACGCTTAGCTATGCTTTGCGCAATAAAGGCTGACAAAACTGGAACCATCAAGCCCATAGCAGCGCCGCCGATGTTTTTTATCATTGCAGCAAATGAATTGTATTGATCGCTTGAAGGGTCTGCCGAATAAATTCCAAACAGGAATGAAATGGCTATCAGAACACCACCGCCCACAACAAAGGGGATCATATGGGATACGCCGTTCATCAAATGTTTGTAGATCTGCCTGCCGACGCTTTCATTTGAGCTGCTTGAAATGTCATCGCCCTGCTCAAGCGGAGACGATGATGAGGCTGAGGGCTTTTGAACTTTACCTTTATAAATGCTCACACCTTTGCCTGAGAGGGCATTGGCTATAAGCTCATCAGGATTTCTCAAAGCTTTTCCAACCGGCACTACAAGTGCTTTTTTACCTGCAAACCTGTCTCCATTGACATCTTTATCTGCGGCAATAATGACAATATCTGCTTCCTGAATTTCTTGGGGAGTGAGGGCATTTTCTACGCCCGCCTGACCGTGCGCTTCTAATTTGATCGTTACCCCAGCCTTTTTGGCTGCTCTTTCAAGCGCCTCTTTTGCCATATAGGTATGTGCAATACCTGTAGGGCAGCCTGTCGCTCCAACAATTTTGTAACTCATTTCTACCTCCATATCCCCTGTGGGGGTTTATTTGGGTCTTTTGACCCATTGGCTGATGTCTTCGGCTTTGAGCTGTTCTGCCATATCGTAAACATCAGAAAAATCTGTAAGCCCCGGCCTAAACGCCGTCGACGATCCCGCCGCAACTGCAAATTTAAGTATTTCATCTATCGATCTCGTTCTCATAAGTTTAACAATAAATGCAGCAAGCATTGTATCCCCGGCACAAGCCGTATTTACAACTTTCCCGCTTGGCGCATTGACATATAAAGAACCTTTTTCCCCAAAATAAACTGCCCCGTCGGCGCCTAAAGAAACCACAACATGTCTTGCACCTTTATCGACAAGCTTTTGGGCATATTTAACTATTTCGGATTTTGAAAGATTTTTTTTGCCAAACCAAGCGGCAAGCTCATCATTGTTGGGCTTCAAAATATAGGGTTTGCAAAAAAGAGTATCTAAAACCGCCGGGCTTGAAGAATCTAAAACAAGGTCAAAACCGTTTTTGTCTGCCTCTTTAGCTATCTTTAAGTAAATGTCCTCGCTTACACCAACAGGAAGGCTGCCCGAAACACAAAGAATATCGCCTTTCCCTAAGCCCCGCAGATTGTCTAAAAGGTTTTTGACTTGAGAGACGGTAACGGTCGGGCCGGGATTGACGAGCTTATATTCAAGGTTTTTGGAGATAACATTTGTGAATATGTTTAAGCGGGTGATGCCGTCTATGTGAATAAAGTCAACGCCTATGCCTTTTTTGGATAATTCCTCTTCAATGAACCTTCCTGTAAATCCAGCACTAAAACCCATAGCAATTGATGGCACTCCGAGCTTTCTTAATATGAATGAAATGTTGACTGCTTTGCCATTGGGCTGAACATCTTGCTCTTTTGTGCGGTTGACTATGCTTGGCTGCATATCGTCAACCGATATAAAAATATCTATCGCAGGGTTCATCGTGCATGTATAGATCATTGTATGCCCCCTATAAACATATCTGCCGCTGGGTTCATCAAACATATATCGATCATTGTCTGCCCCCCTATAAAACATCTGCCGCTGGGTTTGTCGTGCATGTATAGATCATTGTTTGCCCCCCTATAAAAACATCTGCCGCTGGGTTTGTCGTGTATGTGTAGATCATTGTTTGCCCCCTTTGGGAAATTTAAGCTTTGCCTGCACTTTTGCACAGTTTCATTCTATAGACTGCCAAATCTTTGACGCTTTTCCTGCCGGCTCTGCCATACGCTTTTGGGTCAAAAACCGTTTTGTCTGATAAAACTTCCCGCACCCCTTTGGTGTAGGCATCTCTCAACTCTGTGGCATAGTTTACCTTTGATATGCCTAAAGCTATACATTTGACCACATCGTCGTCAGCAACGCCGGAAGTTCCGTGCAGGACTAAAGGTATTTCAACAATCTTTGCTATGGAGGCAAGCCTTTCAAAATCTAACTTTGGAGTTTCTTTATAGTGGCCGTGTGCCGTGCCTATTGCGACCGCTAAAGTTTGAATGCCCGTTTTGTTGACAAAATCTAAAGCTTGGCTGGGATCAGTAAAAAATGCGTCCTTTTTGTCTACTGAGTGGGAATCCTCTTTGCCGCCAACTGCGCCCAGTTCTGCCTCAACAGGTATATTTTTCGGCAAGGCAAAATCTACGACTTCCTTTGAAATTTTAATGTTGTCATCATAACCCAAGTTTGAGCCGTCTATCATCACGCTCGTATATCCGCTTTCTATGCAGGTTTTGCACAGACTTGGGCTATCGCCGTGATCAAGATGGATTGCTATGGGGAGAGATGTTTTTGAGGCAAGGGAGGATACTATAGAAAAGAATGTTGCGGGTGGGGCATATTTGAGTGTGGAAGGTGTTGTTTGAATGATAACTGGTGAACTGACTTCTTGACCTGCTTCTATGATCGCTTGAACCATTTCCAGATTTTCACAATTAAAAGCAGGAACGGCATAACATTTTTTGCGGGCATCAAGTAAAACCGAACAGGTTGAAACTAAAACCATAAGCTCTCCTTTTTTTGAGTGTTTTGAGCGTCTTTTATATACCAAATTCGATACCATTCACAAAACTTGACTACATCTCCTTGCGGCCGGCGATGGCGCGGGAAATGGTTATTTCTCACAAAACTTGACTACATCTCTTTGCGGCCGGCTATGATGAGTGAAATGGTTATCTCTCACAAAACTTGGCTACATCTCTTTGCGGCCGGCTATGGCGCGTGAAATGGTTACCTCGTCGGCGTATTCAATATCCCCGCCAACAGGTAGACCATATCCCAGCCTTGTAACTTTAATGTTGAGTTCTTTAATTATCTCGGCAAGATATAAGGCAGTCGTCTCGCCTTTTGAGTCCGTGTCGGTGGCAATGATCGCCTCCTTAACCTCGCCTTCTTTGAGCCTTTCGACAAGCTGCTCTATACGAATATCGTTAGGGCCTATCGCATCTAAAGGCGACAATGCCCCGCCTAAAACAAAATACAGCCCTTTGTAATCTTTAACTTGGCTGACCGCTATCAAATCTTGCGGGGTTTCAACTATGCAAAGGGTGGTTTTGTCCCTTTCTGAGTCTGTGCAAATTGGGCAGGGCGAGCTTTCGCTCATATTAAAACAGACGCTGCAGTATTTAATTTTTTGGCGGGCGTTTTCTATGGCAAAAATCAGATTTTCTACCTCATAAGCAGACATTTTCAATATGTGGTAGCTCAAGCGTTCCGCCATTTTATAGCCTATTCCCGGCATTTTCTTTATAGCTTCTATCATTCTTTCAATCGGCTGAGGTCTGTTCATTTTCTTTTTCCTTTATTAGTCATCTTTAACCTTCCTGATTTTCCCGCCCCATCCCGCCGCCTTTTTCTTGACGCTTTCAGGAACTCCGTCATCACCTGCAGGCAAACTATGAGTTCCTTCGTCCTCAGGGGGAATGTCCACTATTGTTGCTTTCTCCTCTTTGCCGTCATAATCGTCAATTTCAACCGGCGGGGGGGCGATTTGGTTTTGAACATCTTGAGGGGCTAAAAGCACTTTGACATTTATATCTTTGCCTGTCTTTTCCTTAAACTGTGCGGCGACTTTGTCCTTAAACTTGTCGCCGAAACTTTTGAAATAGTCGTTTGGGGCATAGAGGGCAATCTCTGTCTCAGAAAGCTGTTCCGCTCTTAGCTTGCTCAACTCTGAGGCAGTCATATGCTGGCTGCTGATTTTTTCAATAACAGAGTCCCAAAAAGACAAAAGCCCGCCTTTTGCCTCGGGGGGCTTGATACTATTAATATAGGTATGGGTTTTGGGATTTGAGTGTGTAAGCACGGGGGGCTTTGATATGGGGTCGCCGCTCTCTACTTCTTTTTCAAGCTCGCCGATCCTTCTTAGCAAGGCATTTACATCATAATAGTTCTCAGCCATTTTCAGCAGATACATCTCAAGGGTCAGGCGGGGCTGATCGTTGTAGCGAATTTCTTGAATGGCTTTTGATATGAGATTGCTCATTCGGACATGGCGGGCCGGGGCAAAGAGGTCTTTTTGCTTGTGGAGCTGATCTTTTTCCGGCTGGGATATAGTGAGAATTGAGGGGTCTACCGAATAGATCATCAGCTTGCGCAAATGCTCCCTGAGGTCGCGGGCAAACTGCATCATATCGTAGCCTTCCATATAGATTGAGGCTACCGTTTGCAAAATACCTTGCAGATTTCCTGCGGCTATATATTCAACAATCGCCCCAATAGTTTCACGGGGGAGAAAGCCCAGCAAATCCCTTATATGCTTTTGAGTGATTTTGCCGTCATTTGATGCCGAGACGGCTTGCTCAAGTAAACTCAAGGCATCCCTCATAGAACCGTCGGCAGCGGTGATGATGAGTTCTAAAGCTTCGTCGCTTATCTCGAAATGGTCGGCGGCGGCGATTTTTTTCATCACCCCTTCGGACTCTTGAGAGGAAAGCAAACGAAAACGGTAAAGCTGGCACCTTGAACGAATAGTTGAGGGGAATTTGTGGGGTTCTGTGGTAGCTAAAATGAAAACAACTTTATCGGGGGGTTCCTCTAAAGTTTTGAGGAAAGCATTGAATGCGTCTTTGCTGATCTGATGGGCTTCGTCGATTATGTAAACCTTGTATGGCAGCTTTACCGGCACAAAAGCAGTGTCCTCTATCAAGGCTTTTATCTCCTCAATGCCTCTATTTGAGGCTGCGTCCATCTCGATAATGTCAAGGCAGCTCCCATTTTCTATTTCTTTGCAGTTATCACATTTCCCGCAAGGGGTTACGATAGGACGCAAACATTTATCTTTCTGCTTTTTGCCCTCTTTTAGACAGTTTTCACACTTGCCGCAGGGTTTGAGTTCGGGTTTTAGGCAATTGAGCGCTTTTGCAAAAATCCTTGCCATAGTAGTCTTGCCCGACCCCCGAGGCCCGCTGAAAAGATAAGCACTGCCTATACGTTTTTCCAAAATAGCATTGCTCAAAATCGCACTGATTTGATCTTGGCCCGCCACATCTTGAAAAGTTTTCGGTCTATACTTCCTTGCTAAAACCTCATAAGCCATATTTTCTCCTTTATTCGGTTGTCCATAAGTGATCAGTAGTTAGTGAGCAGTGATCAGTTAAAGACAGAATGACAAGTAACCACTCAAATTGAAAAGGTTTCGGTTGTCCGCAAGCAACAAGACTATCAGAGAACTGATAGTCTTTTTTGTGGAGCTAGCGGGAATTGAACCCGCACCTCATCGTTGCGAACGATGCGTTCTCCCGTTATACTATAGCCCCTCGCTAGAGACGGGGGGATTATACCAAAACGACAGACGGCAAGTGGTTAGTGGTTAGTCAACGGCATTAACGGCTCTACAGGCGTTCCACCCGAGTGATTAGTGATTAGTGATTAGCGAACTGCCACGGCACTTGGGTGACCAATGTAGGGGAGGGTTTCAAACCCTCCCGTGTGGTCATTTACGGGATAACGAAACTGCGGATTGACAACACGAAACGGAACGGGTGATTGCGGTGCGGAATTTGAAAAATGTGCGG
>JAITBH010000050.1 GCA_031283745.1 Candidatus Ectomicrobium neotermitis
ACTGATATTGCCGAGATACTTTATGCCTCAGATGTTTTTGTGCTGACTTCTCTTTGGGAGGGGCTGCCTTGCACAATAGTTGAGGCGATGTGCTGCGGAAAACCTACTGTGGCAAATGGTATTGATGGGGTAAAAGAAATTGTTGAGGAAGGAAAGACTGGATTTTTAACTCAAGTTTATCGCTATCAAGATACGGCAAAAAGAATTGTTGATTTAGTTGTAGATGAAAAGAAAAGAATTGATATGGGAAATGCTGCTAAAAAATCTATCACTCAAGAATTTGACTTAAACTTCGTCGTCAAAGCCCATCAAGACCTATATAACGGTCAATAATCTCTCCTGAGTTTTATCCCTTCGGTAGGAAAAAAATAAAAATTCATCTTCGTATTTTGAACATTTTGTGCAAAGCTTATGTTCATAAATTCGCCTTATTCCGCATTTTTTAAGTTTGTTTCTAGCAAGACCCGTTAAATCAAACTTATTGTCTTTTAGAAGGTCGGCGCCAAAAATCTTTTCGAAATCTTTTGAAACCTCATAGCAGCACTTGCGTATATGCGGAGCAATGTAGGCGTGTATTTCATAGGGTGGAAAGCCAAACTGTGCAAACATTTCCGTTGTGTTTTCGATTATTCCAAATGCCAAACCTTTCCAGCCCGCATGAACAATCGCCTTAACCTGATATTTCGTAGAGACCATCACGATAGGAACGCAGTCTGCTGAAAAAACTCCAAGATTTAAGCTTATATCATCGGTAAACAATCCATCACATGAGTCTATGGTCTTGCCTGCTTCGTTCTTTGTTACATGTTTGATTATGTTGCTGTGGATTTGGTCGGTTAAAACTAAATTTTGAGGATCGATGTTTTGGGAAAGCAAAAACTCATTTCTTTTTTGCTCATCTTTCATATCGCCCGCAAATCTCGTAGAGGTCAAATGATTGATATGGAAAGCATCTACAAATACATATTTCATTTTTTCTCCAATCTACCTGTCTGCGTCCAAACATCGTAGGCAGGTTTGTCAAAAGAAATTTTTTCATTAGTTTCTTTGTCTGACACAAATAAATCCTGCTGCCTTGTTGTTGCGTCAATAATATCTTCCCTTCCTTTTTCTGACTGCCTGATCCTCGACACTCTTCTGCTTGAGCCGTGCATAGATCTAAACCCGCTTCCTATGATGACAATTCTGATTCTCTCGTCAAGCCTCTCCTCATAAGCATGCCCCACAAAAAGCGGCCCTCCGTTTGGCAACCTGAGGGTGTTGACTGCATCAAGTATCTCTTTATATTTCGTGGCTTTTGTTTTACTGCTCGTCACTATATTGATGAGCAATTTTGTTGCCTTCAAAATGTCATATTTTTCAAACATCGGATTATTGACTGCCTTCTCAATAGCAATTATGGGGTCTTCTTTATTTGAACACTCGCCCATGCCGATGATGGCTGTTCCCGAATCTTTAAGCACCACCCGAACATCGTTAAAATCTCTGTTTATAACGCCCTTTCTGGTGATGATGTCTGTTATGCCTTGAACGCACTGCCACAAAACTCTGTCTATGATTTTATACATATCCTCAACATCGTCTTCGATATGGAGTATCGGCAAAACTTTGTCATTGCTTATTACTATCATCGAATCTGTCCAAAGCCGTATATTTTCTAAGCCCCCTTCAGCAATTTTTTCTCTTCCTTCAAACTGAAACGGCATCGTTACAACACCTACCGTCAAACAATTTGCCTCTTTTGCTGTGCGGGCAACGATAGGGGCTGCCCCCGTTCCTGTTCCCCCTCCCATGCCAGTGGTGATGATGACCATATCTGCACCTGCTATTGCACTTTTTATCTGATCAATATCCTCTTCTGCTGCCTGCCTGCCAAGCTCAGGGTTCATACCGACACCCTTGCCTCCAGAAACTTTTTCGCCTATCTGAATAAGACGGGGCGCTTTGCAATCCCTTAAAACTTGGACATCAGTATTGATGCCGATAAAATCTACACCTGTTATGCCCTCAGAGATCATTCTGTCGATGGCATTGTTTCCTCCACCTCCGACACCAATGACCTTTATGATTGCGGGCTGCGAATTATCCATTTTCATCAAAATATCTCCTTAAAAAATTTCTTTACTTTGTTGAGGAAGCTTAAAGATGAAAAAGTATAAGTCTCGCGGGATTCGATTTGTTCTGGTGAGCTTGAAAATAGGTAATACAAAGCACCTGTTGCTGCGGTATATGAGGGGTTAGCGATAATATTGTTTAAGCCGATAACTTTCTCGGTGACGGGGCGGGCAATGCGAACTGAACAGCCATCAAAAAACCTCTCGAAAGCATCCTTCATACTCTCCATCAAACTCCCTCCACCAGTGAGAATTATTCCCCCTGAGAGATCATCTTTCGTATAACCTTTATCCCTAAGCACTGATTCGATCTTGGTCAACATTCTGTCTATCTCAGGCTGAATGACCTCTTGTATTAAATAAATCCTCTCGTTTTTCTTGAGGCTAACCCCATCAGCAGCAAGATATTCAAAATCATAATTTTGAAAGTCGTCCCCGATAACTGCAGCCCCAAACTCTTCTTTTATTCTCCTTGCCTCATCGAGTGGAGCCTTAAAATTCCTGCTGATATATTTGGTTATCAAGTCCGAACCTGCCTGTATCTCGCAGATAAATTTTATGTTGTCGATATACAAGACAAGACCAATCGTCGATCCGCCGAAATCAACCACAAGGCAGCCCAGCTCTTTTTCATCGGGTCTAACAAGTATCTCGCTGGCAGCTAAGTAGGAATAAACTTTAACCTGCGAGTTGACCTCAGCATGCTGCAAAGCTTTATCGATGTTTTCTATTTTTAATATCGGTGCAGCCAAAGCATGAACTTCAATTTCCAAATTTATCCCGCCCATGCCGAGTGCCTCTTGAATCCCGCTGGCTCCGTCTAAGGTGTAATCGTTTGGGATTATCTGCAAAATGTCTGAGGCATAAGAAAGGTCTCCGGTGATGACATCACGAGCATTGTTTATAGCGTCGTCTATCGTGTCATTTGTTACCTCTCGCTTGGCGGGGTCGGTGCTGGATTTTCCGATAGCTTTTCTTGCCTCAATAAATCTGCCTCTGACTGCCACAGCATAATAAGAAGCCTCTCCTCCCGCAGTTCTTTCTGCCTCTTTGACAGCGGCTCTAATCGCATGTCCTGCCTCAGCAATGTTTTTTATCTCGCCCGCCTCGATACATCTTTTGTTTGCACACTTAACAATAGAATTGCCCAAAACATTGATCTTCTGTAACTCTTCGTCGATAATGCCAACAACGCATGTAACTTGATTGCTGCCAATGTCTATGCCTGCAGCTAAAGGTTGTGTCGTGGTTGAAACTACTTTGGTTGGTTTTTTTTCGATGTGTTTCATTTTCAATCCTTTTTAGTGGACGGCTTTATTATTGCCCGTCCCGAAACATAGAGTGTCATATCTATATAGTCAATATATTCATATCTCGATTTTGCGTCGCTATAAATTTTTTCAAACATATCTACTTTCGACGAGTTTGTGTCTGTTGCACTGCCCCAATAAACAAGGGTTCCATCTCTATTAACAAAAACAATATCGCCTGCCTCGCCAATTTGAATCTCTTTGATGTCGTCAAAATGATCCTTAAATGCTGTCTTTGAATATCTCAAAAAATCCAAGAGAACTGCTTCCTCTTGATCTGTTTTGTAGGCAATAAGTGGAATTTTTAGGTCTTTCATATTTCCCCGCAATGGAAATTTTTTGTGGTCAAAATCAATTCCTTCTAAAGCGCCTCCGGTTTTTACAAAAGCTTCCGGAACCCGCTCCTCTATCGTAACTGAAACCTTGCTCAAGCCCCCATCGAAAATTTTCCTGTTAATTGAGACCTCTTTGAGTTCTGGCTTTTGGAGCATAATCTCATCCTTGATGTCTGACATATTGGCTTTCAATATACTGTCTCCTATCTCAAAAGGCAAAAGATTTTTAATTTCGGAAACTTTGACATTTTCCATTCCGACAATTTCAATGTCTTTAATCATCATCATTTCAAGAGCAAAAAACCTATCTATACCTTTTGAAACCGAAAAATAAGCCATCACAACAAACCCTGCTATCAGTGCCATCCTAACAACTTTTACTGCTGACTTGCCGACATTGATCTCTTTGACTTCTTTTCTGACAACCTTTTTGCGGGCGGGAACCCTCTCGATAGTTCTCGGATAAAATTGAAAGTTGTCCCTTTTAAGGACAGCTTCCGTTCGCAATTCTTTCCAGTAATTAGTTTTTTTTTTAGTTTGTTTTTTCATTTTTGCAGGTTATAAATGCTCTAAAAGTCTCAAAACAAGATCGTTAAAACTTAAACCCGCCGCCTTAGCTGCATCGGGAACTAAAGATGTTTCGGTCATTCCGGGCATCGTATTGTTTTCTAAAATCCAAACCTTCTCCGTCATATCTACAATCATATCGACCCTGCAAATCGCCCTGCAATCAAACAATTCATAAACCTTTGCTGCGTATTTTTTGGCTGTTTGCTCAGATTTTTTGCTGATGCGGGCGGGAATTATATGGCTTGCACAGCCCTTTTGATATTTGGCTTTGTAATCATAAAACCCGCCTTTAGGCACAATTTCTATTATCGGCAAAACCTGCCCGCCGCAAACAGCTACAGTTATCTCTTTGCCTTTCACAAACTCCTCAACTATTATTTTTTTGTCGTATTTGAATGCATTCTTTGCAGCTTTCAAAAAGGCTGCATAAGTTTTTGCAACGGTGATGCCGATTGTAGACCCTCCATTTGCAGGTTTTACTACTACAGGATATTTTTTGATTTGTGGGATTTCTTGGAATTGTTTTAAGGAAAACCAATCAGGAGTGTTTAGTTTTGCGGTTTTGAGAAGTTTTTTTGTTATGTCTTTATCCATCGAGGCTGCACTTGCAAAGATTCCGCAGCCGACATAAGGGATACCCATAATTTCAAGCATACCCTGAACTGCCCCGTCCTCACCGTAAACCCCGTGCAAAACGGGAAAAGCTATATCTATTTTTGATTGTTTGATGTGCTGGGCTGCATTTTTGTCGACTTTTATCGCAACTGCCTTAAAACCCATTTGTTTCAACGAATTTAACACTGCTTTGCCGGATTTGAGCGAAATTTCCTTTTCAGTAGACATTCCGCCGCATAAAACCCCTATTTTTTTGTTTTTTAGTTCTGAAATAAGCATTTTATTCTCCTGTTAGTCCGCTATTTTTATTTCTTCGTGCAAATCTATGCCGAATTTACCCTTAACTTCCCGCTTAATCATGGCGATCAGCGCCAAAACATCTGCTGCTTTTGCATTGTTTTCATTGACTATAAAGTTTGCGTGAACCTCAGAAATTCTTGCACCGCCGATTTTTGTGCCTTTTAGCCCCGCTTGATCTATCAACCTGCCCGCACTCTCTAAAATCGCCCCGCTTTGACCTGTTTTTGAAGGATTTGAGGGGTTTGATGGGTTCTTAAAAATACAGCCCGCATTGGGTAAGCCTGCGGGCTGAGTGAGCTTTCTTTTGGCTTGATTATCCCTCAAAATCTGTGCGAAATTAACATTTTTTTCACAAGGTGTCAACAGAAAACTCACAGCCGTGACGATTTCTTTTAGGCTATTTTGTCTATAATTTCGGGAGATTTCAAAGTTATCCACAGTTTTCAGGGTAAAGTTGTTCACAACCTCAATACTCAATACTTTTTCAAGGATTCCGGTGGTAGAATTGCCCGCATTTCCCATCACTGCTCCCCCTACGGTTCCGGGAATTCCTGCACAACATTCCAGCCCCATCAGATTCCTGTTGGCGCACTCCCTTAAAACTGCTGGAAGGCTGGCGCCTGCCCCGCAAAACAGTTTTGTTTGGCAAAAATCAAACTTTTCAAACTCTCCCGTAAGCTTGATGACTACCCCTCTAAAGCCCTCATCGGCAAAAAGGACATTGGTTCCGCCCCCCAAAACGAAGATTTTCTCGTTTTCGAAGAGTTTTAAGAACTTCAGCAATGCGTTTTTGTGTGGAATTTCTACAAAATAGTCGGCTGGCCCGCCGATTTGGAAGGATGTGTGCCGTAAAAGCGGCTCGTCTTTGTGAATTTTGCAGCCAAAGTGTTCAATTTCTTCAATTAAATCAGCGACAACAGCTTTTCCCCTTCTTTCCATATATCTCCAGCTCCTAAAGTTAAAATTATCTCGCCCTTCCCCGTTTGCCTCAAAATGTTCTCGATACCTTCATATTTTTGGGCATTGCCCCCGTTTTTTTGAACGCTTTCATATATCAGACCCGAACTTACCCCCTCTATCGGCTGCTCGCCTGCGGGGTAGATGTCTAAAATGTGGACGAAATCCGCCTCCAAAAAGCTTTTCCCAAACTCCTCAAAGAGATCACGCGTTCTTGTATACCTGTGAGGCTGAAAAAGCACTCTCAGCTTCTTTTTTGGCCAGAACTTCTTGATGGCATTGATGGTCGCTTTTATCTCGGTGGGGTGATGGCCATAATCGTCTATCACCAAAATCCCTTTCTTTTCGCCCTTTATCTCAAGCCTCCTGCCCACACCGTCAAAACTGTAAATCCCTTTGATTATTTTCTGAAACGGTATATCAAGCTGCAAACCTGCCCCAGCGGCGGCTAAAGAGTTGAGAACATTATGCCTGCCCGGAACACGCAAACGCACTTTGCCCAGCCGCTTACCCATATAGAAAATGTCGTATTTGATATGCCCTTTTGCAATTTCAACATTGCTTGCCCGCAGGTCTGCATGGGGATTGAAGCCATAGGTCATATATTTCCTCGTTATCTGCGGAATGATTTCCCGAACATTCTTGTCGTCTGAGCAGATGATTGCTGCACCGTAGAAAGGGACGCTGTTGATATGTTCGACAAAGGCTTTTTTCAGGTTGTCCATCGATTTGTAATAGTCAAGATGGTCATTGTCTATATTGGTTACAACAGTTATCGCGGGAGAAAGCCGCAAAAAAGACCCATCCGACTCATCTGCCTCTGCCACAAGGAAATCCCCTTTGCCCAAATATGCTCCCGCATTGATATTTTTGAGCCGCCCCCCCACAACTATGGTTGGGTCAAGCCCTCCTGCTGATAAAACCATCGCTGTCATTGATGTGGTGGTGGTTTTTCCATGAGTGCCTGCTATCGTGAGGCAATACTTGAGACGCGCCAGCTCGGCCAACATCTCAACCCTGCGTATGACGGGAATTTTCTGACTGCGCGCCTCTAAAACCTCGGGATTGGTTTTGCTGACTGCTGTGGAAATGACGATAACCTTGGCTTTGCTGATATTCTTTTTATCGTGGCCGATATAGATTTTTGCACCCATAGACTGCAATCGCTTTGTAATCTCGGTTTTTTTGAGGTCTGAACCTGACACTTTATGCCCGAGATTTATCAAAACCTCTGCAATGCCGGACATTCCCGACCCCCCGATACCTACAAAATGAATGTTTTGAACTTTCTTAAACACTTTTTTGCCCCTCATACTCCCTTTTTACTGTCGTTTGTATGCCGCCGCGAATGCCGAAAACCATCTCGACGGTGAGTTTTTTAGGTTTTATGGCTGCGGCGATATTGTCTGTGATGGTATTTACTGCACTCTCGTGGACAATGCCGACCATTCTGTATGACTGCAAATACATTTTCAGCGATTTCAGCTCTATGACATGCTTTGCTGGGACATAAGAAATGAGGAGCAGGGCATAATCAGGCAAGCCCGTCCAAGGGCATAGGCAAGTAAACTCCTCCGTCTCGATATTGACATCAATATCATTGCCTACATATTGATAAGGCATAGCTTCAAGTAATTCTGGACTAACTTTGTCAAATGTCGGTGTCTTTTTTTCCATGTAAATCTCCTTTTTTATATTTCCAAAACTAAGTCTTTTTGAAAGTTGACATTCTTTTGCCCGATGTTTTCATAACCCCGTGCATTGCAAAACACAGGAATTTCGCCGATTTTATATGCACAGGATATATGGATATGCCCGTGAACAATTAAGGACAGCTTGGGCATTTTGTCTATCAAATAGCTTTCTAAATCGGTCATATAGGCTGATGAAATTTCATCGTGGGTGTAGCCTTTGCCCAAAACCTTTGGCGAAACCCCGTGATGAACCACCAAAACTATCTTTTTGCCCGTATCGGCAAACTTGTCATAGGTTTTCTGTATGAAATCTAAGGATTGGGCAAAGAATTTCGCACAGTTTTTTGGCTCAAGCGGCGCCTTTTTCCCGTTTTCGTCAAGGCAAAGCCCCCAGCGATAATCGTTCATATATGTTTTGATGACTTCCATATTGAACTTGACAAGCTTTTCTTTGGGTGTATCTTTCGGGAGCATTCCATTATTGAAGGAATAATCTGTCCACAAGGTGGCGCCTATAAAAACAGTGTCGTCGACAATTTTATAAGCGTCCTGAAGGAAAGCGATGTTTGAGGAAATAGGAAACTCGTCTTGCAGCTCTTGATAGAGGGTTTGAATAGGCTTTTTTTCATAGTTATAGACGATGTGGTTGCCCGCTATAAAAATGACATTTTCAAGTTTTGGTCTTAAAAAAGCCTTCGTTGACTCTAAAGAACCAGCAATATCCCCCGCAAT
>JAITBH010000083.1 GCA_031283745.1 Candidatus Ectomicrobium neotermitis
TTTTCCAAATTGTAAACCTTATACCTTTGTGCCTTAAAATCTACCGAATGGATAGGCGAAAAGACTTTGGAATACTCCTCTAAAGTTCTCAATGCCTCAGCTGAACGTTTGAAATTGGCTGCAATTATTTCGCCGAGTTCTTTTTTTTGCGTCTCGGGAATTTTGCGTCCGCTATCGTTTGCAGTATCCCTGCTTGATATTAAAACGGTGTGAAAGCCCCTCAAAATTTTATCGCTCTCATGACGGATAGTTCGGGCTTCCTTATAAAGAGTGTCATCGTTTAATACAAAACGAAGGGCATCCTCTATCACCCGCAAACCTTCTCGGCAGCGATTGAGGCTTGCATCGATAATGCGTTCAACATTATTTTCCATATCTTTCTACGATGAGATTTATGAGGTTAGTGGTTGAATAACCTTTTAGGAAAGGAAAACGAAAAACTTTTTTGACAAATTCCCTGCCGACAATCTCGTTTAATTTGTAATCCCCGCCCTTGACAAGAACATCGGGCCTAAGAACTTCCAAAACCTCTTTGGGGGTTGGCTGGCTAAAAACGATGACAAAATCTACTGGTTTTAATTCAAGCAAAAGTTTTGCCCTATCTTTTTGGTTTACCAAAGGCCGCTTAGACCCTTTTAATGCTTGCAGGGATGAGTCTGAATTTATCGCCACAATCAGTGCGTCGCCCAAAGAACGAGCTTTTTTAAATAATTTTATATGCCCCAAATGAATGAGGTCAAAACAACCATTTGTAAAAACTATTTTCTTGCCCAATTTTTTCAGACTATCGCGCTCGGCTTTCATCTCTTTTAATGTCAACGCTCGTTCTTTCATTTTTCAAACACCTTTGTTTCCACAAACTTAGCGATGATGTGAATTAAAAGTATGTGGCACTCTTGAACTCGGGCAGTGATTTTTGAGGGGGCAAAAAAGCATAGATCGCAAAGATCTGCCATTTTTCCGCCCGTTTCATTGGTCATACCAATTGAAAAAATTCCCATTTTCTTGGCTTGTTTTAGCACCTCGACAATATTTTCTGAATTTCCGCTTGTTGAAATAGCGATAAAAACATCGCCAGCTTGAGCAAAAGCCTCCAACTGACGCGAAAAACTGACACTGTAGCCGAAATCATTGCCGACAGCCGTAACAGTGGAAATGTTTTCGCAGAGGGTAATAGCTGGAAGGGCAGGTCGATTTATTTCAAAACGGCAAACCATCTCAGCAGCAAAATGAAGTGCATCTGAGGCAGAACCGCCATTGCCGCAGATTATGGTTTTGTGTCCCTTTTTGTAAGCCTCGACGACTTTGTTTGCGATTTTTTCAATGTTTGCAGCCTGTGCCTCGGCCGCCATTTTAATTTTGACATCAGCACTTTCCTGTATCAATGCAACTATAGTTTCTTTATTCATCCTTGCCTCCTGTGGTTTGGGTTGAAAGACTGTTTTTGCGAATTATCTAATCTGTGATTTGATGAGAATATCCTTCCATTTCAAAATATGAAATGCCTTTATTTCAGTCGAATTCTTAGAGTCATATATCAAATTCTTGGTGTAATCATTGATGAACTTTTTGTAGTCATCGATGAGCCGCAGATAGTATTTCAAAGTTGTAACAATTCCATTTGCAATGATTTCCATCTCAGTATCTTTTTTTATTTTGAGAATAAATTTGTTGATGTTGTCCTCTTCTTTTTTTGAAACAAAATTTTTCTTTGCTGTTGTCAAAATATAATACCTTTCAATCGTTGTTTTCGCCGATTTTTTAACAATGTCAAACAACATATTTTGGTTTATGGGGAGATTGTGCTTAATCTCAACCATTTCAAACGGAGTGTTATTGTCATTCCAAACCTCAATGTCGCCGTAGCCGTGCTTATCAGCAGAAGTATGCACATTCAATGGTTGTAACACTTTATTTTCATAACGTTTCATTTGCCTAAACAGCTGTTCGTAGATTGAGTAAATGGCAATGACAGGCAAACGCGAACTCGACGGCATCGAGAAATGTTGACAGAGCATAGACAAAACAGCGTTTATGCTAATGACTTCAACAAATGACGAGGTTTCGATTGCTTCATTAAAAATACGTTGTTGTTGCAATGACAAGGAATGCAGTTTTTCAAACAAATATATCAATGTGTCGTCGGGCTTGATTTTGTTGTTTTCAATCAGATCAAGAATTTCCAAAAAACTATTCATAAATTCTTTGCTTGCCCGAGTTTTTATTTTGTTGCCATCTGTTTTTGTCCACGGGATTTGCACACGGGTTGCCATAGATAAAAAGCCTGATTCTTTATTTGCATACTTTGGAAAATGTTTTTTGAAAAAAGGAGTTGTGATGTTGGTATCTAAACTACGAGCAGAATAACCTCCATCAAAATCAGCTCTATGCAAACGAATATCTTGCTCAGGGTTGCAGATTTTTTTCAAAACAGAAGTAACCATTGCCGAGACAAGCGATTTGTTTTTATCAATGTTTGAGATTAGCACGTCGATGTTTGAAATGATGAGCGGAGAGTATTTTTTGCTCTTTTTAGAGGAGAGATTTGAGAGGGAACGAGATAGTAGGGTTTCTAAAATTTTAGAGGGTGTCATATAAAAATATCCAAAGTGTGATTGTTTATATTTTGTCGAATTCTGTTTTTTGCATGCTCTACGAATTCTGGATGTATTTCAATGCCCAAATATTTTCTTCTTAACCTTTGTGCTACCGCAGCCGTCGTGCCGGAACCTAAAAAGGGGTCAAGCACAATATCGTCTTCCTTTGTTAATAATTTTAATAGCTCCTGCACGATAAATTCAGGATAAACTGCAGGATGAATATTGCCTTTGATGGTTTCCACATTCGATTCTATTATGTCTTTTCTCATCGAGT
Source organism: Candidatus Ectomicrobium neotermitis (assembly GCA_031283745.1). Taxonomy (GTDB): domain Bacteria; phylum Elusimicrobiota; class Endomicrobiia; order Endomicrobiales; family Endomicrobiaceae; genus Ectomicrobium; species Ectomicrobium neotermitis. The sequence goes on from JAITBH010000083.1 coordinate 2,875, forward strand.
TGCCGTAAATTTTGATGATCGTAAATCCCTTGTTCTTAATTTGAGACAAACGTCCTCCCGCCTGCCCACCGTAAGGGAGAGCGTGCAGCCCTCTTATTTTCATACGAAAACTTTCAATTTTTCCTTGATGAACATCTACTATGGTTTCATTTAATTCTTTTCTTGCAAGAGCTTTTTCTTCATCTGACAAGATAGACCTATCAATAAGTTCAAAATATTTCTTTCCAATTTCATTGCCAACTTTTTTTCTGCCATTGTTTAAGCATTTATCATGATATTCAAGAAAAGCGTCTTTGTTGAAATAATAATTGTCCGTTTTTGAAAATATAAAGAATGGTTCTGTAGAGGGGATCAATTTTTTAGGGTTTTGTTTAGGGGTAGGATTGATTTTTATCCAAGTTAACTCATTGATTAGTTTTACAGGATTGCGTTTTTGAACCTCAACTGCAAAACGATACGGAACTAACAATAAATTTCCATCAAGATATTTGTCCCCTAAGTTAAAAACAATTGTTCCAGTCTTTTTGATAACCCTGACACATTGCTGAAAGATCGTTGCTAAATTGTTGATGTAATCATCGATATTGTCTTCATTTCCAAGTCCTCCTCCTCCATATTCTCTTTGCTGAAAATAAGGCGGGCTTGTTATTACCAAATCAATAAAATTGTCGGGCATTTCTTTAAGAACTTGATAGCAATCCCCGCAGATAATTTGGTCAACAAACTTATCACTATTAAGGTATTGCTCTTCTTTTCCAAAGTCGATGGAGTGTTTGTTTGGTTTCATATTGATCCTTTTTAATGCTCAAATTTTGGGTTGCAAAACTACTGTTTCAACTGCTCTATCGTCCGTCTGATCTGTTGAACTACTTATGCAATTTTGCTCCAGCTATCTGTATGTGTCGATTATGAGGCTTGCTGATTGCTAAAGACAATTTCATATTGTTGTGCCTTCAGAATGCGTATGCTGTTATAGTTGTTGGGGTCGGCAAATTCATACTGCCAAAGTAAG
>JAITBH010000092.1 GCA_031283745.1 Candidatus Ectomicrobium neotermitis
TTCCGATGTGAAAAAATACCCTCTTTTGCTACCGCTTTCTAAACTCATAAGCCTCTCCTCTTTATATAGGGACCGTCGCGTTACTCCATCGACACGCCCTTGTATTTGCACCGTATGCCCGACCTATCAGCCGAATACATACTTTGCATATATGATTATACTAATTTAATCCCCCTTCCCGACTTGGGGGGCTAAATGTTTAACAGGGATTGAAACGGAGTCAAGCAACAGGCAAGAAGTTCATCTTTAGCCCCTGCCCAGAATTTCGTTTTAAGCCAATTTGCAAAACCTGCGTATGCTCCCGAACTTGAGATGGAAACCGTTTCGTCTGTCCTGTTTGCTGTATTGTGATAATAGGTTGCTGTTTGTCCCACTGCGATAACAGGAACATTCCCCGCAAGAACATTTTTGGCGGCAATAGATATACCGCGTTGAAACTCGCAAACCTCACCCAGCGTCTTGAACTCCACGCCGTCAGGGCAATGCTTTTTTATAAGTTCATCGATCTTGCTCATTTATATTTCCTCTGTTTTATACTCATTATAGCCTTCATAGTAATAGCTCATATCAATACCTTTCATAAAAATTGCCTGCTCATTTATCTTGTCGGTCAAAGCATTTTTGAGCAGATGTTTTATCTCGATGTCCTTAACCACACTCCGCTCCATCGCCGAAAAGTAATCCTCCCTGCTTACCAAACTCCAATCGATCACCTTCCGTATTCCTTTCTTAAACATCAGGTCCAACCAAATCCGCATACTGCGTCCATTTCCTTCTCTAAAGGGGTGGGCGATATTCATTTCAATGTATTTTTCAACAATCTCGTCAAAGGTTGTTTGCGGCATTTTGTCTATATTGGCAATAGCGGCATCAAGATAAGCCAAAGGAGCAAAACGAAAATTCCCCTTAGCGATATTGACCTTGCGAATTTGACCTGCAAAGTCATAAATGTCTTCAAACAGGACTTTGTGAATTTGAGCTAAACCCTTAAAAGTCCCAACCTCAACTCTATCAATCTCCCCCGTTTCAAAAAGTTGTTTAGCCTTTTGCTTGCTAATCTTTTCCTCAACTTTCTTTAACTCAGCCTGATTTGTGATATTTAATTTGTTTTCCATAACCATTTAATACTCCTCTCTGCCCGACAGTTTCCATTTTGGAAACAGTCGCATATTTAATCGGGTGACCGTCACCTGTAGGGGAGGGTTTCAAACCCTCCCGCCCGCCATTTCCTTTTGGCGGGTTAAGAATGCCGTTTGCCGTTGTAGTTGCCGTTAAAGTCGTTGCCGTTCACTAACCACTAACCACTAATCACTCAGGTGGGACGCCTGCAAAGTTGTTGAAGGTGGGACACCTGCAAAGTTGTTGAAGGTGGGATGCCTGCAAAGCCGTTTGCCGTTGCCGTGGCAGTTCCCTTTCGTTCCCTTTTTTTCCCTTTCGTTCCCTGACCCCTGTAGTTCGCCGTTGTCGTTCACTAACCACTAACCACTAATCACTCAGGTGGGGCGCCTGCAAAGTTGTTGAGGGTGGAACGCCTGCAAAGCCGTTAAGAATGCTCCAAATCCCTGATGATGGCATCTATCTCTTTACGCAATGTGCTTTGGCGGGCGACTATCTGGCTAATTCTCTTGTTTAAGCTCACAATATCCACAACTTCCCTCGTGTCCTTTTGCTCCACATAAGACGAAACGGCAAGGTTATATTCATTTGCCTTAATGGTGCTGTTTTTGACCAACTTGGCAAAATGCTTTGAGTCCTTGCGGTTTATAAATGCCTGCAAAATTTTTTCTTGATTGTCTGCGGTGAGCTTATTTTTGTTGCCGATATGCTCAAATTCCTCTGAGGCATTGATAAATAGGACGCTGTTATCAGATTTGTTTTTCTTTAAGACCATAATGCAGGTAGCTATGCTTGTGCCAAAAAACAGATTTGGCGGTAGCTGAATGATGGTGTCTATATAGTCATTGTATATGAGGTATTGCCTAATTTTTTGCTCTGCTCCGCCTCTATACAAAACGCCCGGAAACTCAACGATGGCTGCCGTTCCATCGGTGGCAAGCCAGCTCAAACAGTGCATAACAAAAGCCAGATCAGCCTTAGACTTAGGTGCTAAAACACCAGCGGGCGAAAAACGCGGATCATTGATAAGCAAAGGGTTAGAGTCCCCTGCCCAATGAATGGAATAAGGTGGATTTGTAACTATCGCCTCAAAAGGCTCTTCCCCCTTATGTTCATCGCAAGGAGATGTGAGAGTATCCCCAAGATGAATGTCAAATTTATCATAGCCAATATCGTGCAAAAACATATTCATACGGCAGAGGTTATAGGTAGTTATGTTTACCTCTTGCCCAAAAAAGCCATTCCTGACATTTGCTCTCCCCAAGACTTTTGCAAACTTGAGAAGCAAAGAGCCTGATCCGCAGGCTGGGTCATAGACTTTATTGACTGATTTTTTGCCGACAATGCTTATTTTTACAAGTAGCTCGCTTACCTCCTGCGGCGTAAAAAACTCACCGCCAACCTGACCCGCATTTGCAGCATACATTCCAATTAAAAATTCATAAGCGTCGCCCAAAAGCTCTGTGGTTTCGTCATCGTGTTTACCGCCAAGGTCTAAACCTGCTATGGCGTTAATAATTTTTACAAGCCTTTCATTTCTTATCGTAACGGTCTGCCCCAAAATACTGCTGTTTGTGTCGATGTCATCAAACAAACCGTGTATATCTCTGTCGGCTTCGTTTCCTACTGCGGAATTTTCAATGTTTCTGAATATATTTTCTATCGTCTCGTTTAACTTGGTGTTGTGTTCGGCATTCTGATGAACACTCTCAAAGAGTTCGGAAGGCAAGATAAAAAAGCCCTTTGTTGAGACAATAAAGTCTTTGACTGTTTGTGCCTTCTTATCGGATACGCGGGCATAGTCAAAATCCTTATCGCCTGCCTTGTGTTGATGTTCGTTTATGTAAGCAGAAAGGTTTTCAGATATAAAGCGATAAAACAAAAAGCCCAAAACATATTTTTGGAATGCCCAGCCATTGACGCTTCCCCGCAAGTCATTTGCCATCCGCCATATAGCAGCATACAGTGCCTGCCTCTCAGCTTCCCTTCTGTTGATAATCTCACCGTTGTGGTTTGCCACTTTTGCCTCCCTTAGTATTAAAAATTACCTTCCTCAACGACTTTTCAGCCGGAACACCCGCAAAGCCGTTAAGGTCTTTCACTAACCACTAATCACTGCCGTTGCCGTGTCTTTGCTTTAACTTTTTTATTTCCTTGTCAAAGTC
>JAITBH010000125.1 GCA_031283745.1 Candidatus Ectomicrobium neotermitis
TTGAAGGCGTTCCCATCGCCATAAAGGATAACTTTATGGTCAGGGGTGAAATTATGTCATCTGCCTCTAAATACCTCCAAAATTATCGCTCACCCTACGATGCCGATGTTATAGAAAAACTAAAAAAGGCTGGTGCTGTGTTTTTGGGGAGAACAAATATGGATGAGTTTGCGATGGGCGGGTCTACTGAAAATTCTGCCTATCAAAAGACTGCTAATCCTTGGGACACAGAGAGAATACCCGGGGGGTCATCTGGAGGAAGTGCGGCAAGCGTTGGATCCGGCATGGCGCCTTGTGCTTTGGGGTCAGATACCGGCGGGTCAATAAGGCAGCCTGCTGGTTTTTGCGGGGTTGTCGGCTATAAACCCTCCTACGGGCTTATCAGCAGATACGGAATCTGTGCGCTTGCCTCATCTTTTGACCAAGTCGGCACTTTTTCAAGAACAGTTAAAGACACTGCCAAAATAGTGAGCATAATCTCCGGCAAAGATTATAGGGATCCGGTTTGCCAGCCTAATGATTATATTGACTATACAAAGGGCTTAGATGAAGGGGCTGATGCCCTAAAAAACCTCAAAATAGGTATTCCAAAAGAGTTAAACGATTATGAAACTGATGATGAGATAGCCCAGAGTTATAAAAAAGCCCTAAAAAAGTTTGAGGAGGCGGGGGCTGAGCTTGTAGACATAAGCATAGAGGCTTATCAGTATGTCCCTTCCTTATATAAGGTGATAATGTGTGCAGAGGTTTCGGCAAATATCGCTACTTTTGACGGCATTCGTTATGGCTATCGCTCGCCAAACGGCATTTCCTTAAATGATGAGTATGCAAAAACCCGATCCGAGTCCTTAGGTTATGAGGTCAAAAAGAGAATACTTTTTGGGAGTTATGTTTTGGGGGCAAAGAACTATTACCGCTGCTACCATCAAGCCCAGCGAGTGAGGACGCTTTTGATAAATGAGGTAGAGGCGGCTTTTAGCAAGTGTTCTGTGATTTTTACCCCGTCAAGTTTGCAGATGCCGGTAAAGTTTGGAGAGAGCTTGAGAGAGGAAAGCGACATTTTTATTATGGCGGCAAATCTTGCAGGTCTCCCCGGCATAACCGTCCCAAGCGGTATGTCTAAGAGCAAAATACCTATCGGCGTTCACTTTTTATCGCCCCGACTTGATGACGCAAGACTCTTTAAGATAGCAGCTGCCTTTGAGGGTATTTCGGAATACGACAACAAAGCACTGCCAAAAATTTAAGAAATCAAGATAAAGGAAAACAAAATGGAATACATCACTTCGATAGGGCTTGAAGTTCATATGCAGATAAAGACGAAATCAAAGGTTTTTTGCCAATGTTCTACACAGTTTGGTGCAAAACCCAATTCAAATACCTGCGTCATCTGCACCTCTCAGCCCGGTGCTATACCTATATTAAACAAGAAAGCTGTTGAGGCAGTGGTCAAGTCCGGCATAGCTTTGGGCTTTACCATAAATAAGCAATGCACTTTCGCCCGCAAACAATACTTTTATCCCGACCTTCCTAAGGATTATCAGATAACCCAATCAGAACCTCCGCTATGCTCAAAAGGCAAGCTTGCGATAAATGTTGACGGGACACCAAAAATAGTCAATCTCACCCGCATACACCTTGAAGAGGATGCGGGGAAGCTTATTCATGAGATAGGGGGGAGGAAGTTGGATTATTCTCTCCTTGATCTAAACAGGGCAAGCATAGGTTTGATGGAGTTAGTAACCGAGCCGGAGATAAGTTCAGCCACCGAGGCGGTCGCATTCTTAAATGAGCTGCGGGATATAGTTCGCTATTTAGATGTGTCTGATTGTTCGATGGAAGAGGGAAAGATGAGGAGCGATGTCAATGTTAGCGTTAGACCTGTGGGGCAAAAAGAACTTGGCACAAGGGTTGAGATAAAGAATATGAACTCCATTTCGGGGATTTTTGACGCTATTACTTATGAGTCACAACGTCAGATGGAGGTTTTGCGTTCAGGCGGGAAGCTTGTTCAAGAGACAAGACTGTGGGATGATGAGGAAGAGATAACAAAATCCATGAGGACAAAAGAGGGAGCTTTAGACTATAGATATTTCCCCGAGCCTGACTTAGTGCCTTTCGACCTGCCCGATTCCTTTATCGATGAAGTTAAAAGCCAAATTCCAGAGCTGCCAAAAGTAAAAAAAGCCCGCTTTATTAAAGAATACGGGCTTTCAGAATACGATGCTCAATTTTTAACCTCAAGCAGGGCTATTGCGGACTATTTCGAAGGGGCAGTCGATGCGGCAAAAGATAAAAAAGAGGCAGCAAAAGCCACCGCCAACTGGATTGCTACCGAACTTGGCGGCAAGTTAAACGCTGAGGATAAAGACATAACAGCCTCACCAGTTTCAAGTGAAAATATGGCGGCTTTGGTATCTTTGATTTTAGACGGCACAATTTCTGGAAAAATCGCCAAAACAGTTTTTGAGGAGATGTATAAAACCTCCAAATCTCCGCAGGAGATAATAAAGGAAAAAGGCTTAGTCCAAATTTCAGACGAAAAAGCGTTGAGCAAGCTTTGCGATGAGGCGATCGCCGAAAGTCCAAAGGCTGTAGCTGAATATAAAGGTGGAAAAGAGCGGGCAATTGGCTCTATTGTCGGTCTTGTGATGA
>JAITBH010000140.1 GCA_031283745.1 Candidatus Ectomicrobium neotermitis
TCCCGGAACCATTATGGAGGTTTCAAAAAAAGCTCGAAACAAAGAGACTGACGAAAAAATTGAACATATGACAGTTAAGCCCGTGATCCTCATTTCTCATCTAATCAAGCTTTTTACCCGAGCAGGACAAACGGTTTTAGATCCATTTGTCGGCAGCGGTTCGCACGGGGTTGCCGCCTTAAAAAATAATCGGAATTTCATTGGTTTTGAGATTGAAAAGAAGTATTTCGACATAGCTGATAGACGGCTAAGGAGAGCTTAACGGCTTTACGGGTGTTCCGCCTGAGGGGTTAGGGAACTGCAACGACGAACTGCCACGACCACGACCGACCAATGTAGGGGAGGGTTTCAAACCCTCCCGCTTCGCCATATTTGAATTTGCCCTGCACATCACACTAAAACGCCACATCTTACGTAACCCCCGCCTACCTGCCCATTACCCCAACCACTAAACACAACTAATATAGGTATAGGCAATCCACCACCAATAAAAAAAACCCCTGCCACTGAAAGCAGGGGGTTTTTTATGCCGTTTGGTATTTTTGCCGTTGTAGTTCCCTGACACCTGCCGTTAACAACAACGGCATTCTTAACCCGCCAAGAGGAAAGGGCGGGCGGGAGGGTTTGAAACCCTCCCCTACATTGGTCACACTAATCCCTGCCGTTAACACTAACCCCTAAATCCTAAATCCTAATCCCTGCTCTCTCCCATCAGCTTCATCATTGCTTTCCACAGACCGTCCTCATCAATATCGTCGGTGATATGGTCTGCGGCGGCTTTTGCATTTTTGGAGGCATTGCCCATCGCTATTCCCACAACAGGCAAAGACAACATTTGAGCGTCATTGTCCCCGTCGCCAAAAACAGCAACCTTGCTCATATCAAAACCAAAGTGATCGATAACCTTCTTTAAGGCTATCGCTTTGTTGGCATCCTTAGGCATTATGTCTGTGCATTCCGCCCCCCAGCTTGTCCACGAACAATAAGTCATCTCTTGAACGATTGGGATTACATCTTTGGGGTGGAAAAAGGCATCTATCTGATAGATCTTGTTTTCTAAAGCCCGCCGGCAACCTTCTGTATCCACGATTTCTATCTTGTCGGTGAGTTTAATCTTGTTTGTGGGGGGTAATTTTTCAAAATTTCTGAAAGCCTTGTCCCTTTCAAAAAAAATTATAGGCAGATTGGGTTCCTTTTTGAGGCGGTTTAGAAGGATTTCTATGGCGCGAGTGTCGATGGAGTTAGCATATATAATAGTATCCCCGCTATAGCTAAACTGGCCGTTGACGGTCAGATACCCATCAAAACCAAAATCTATCAGCCAAGGTTGATCATCTAAAAGCACTTTATGCCTGCCGGTGGCAATGAAAAGCTTGATGCCCTTTTTGCGGGCAATTTCCATAGCCTCTTTGGTGCTTTGAGGAATTTTTGAGGTTTTGTGGCTATAAATTGTCCCGTCTATGTCAAAAAACATAGCCTCGATGCCTTTTTTCATCATAGAACAGTGTCCTTTAGCCAGTCTAAATAGTCTGGGTTTACATCGGAAATGTCGAGTGATGTGATTTGAGGGACTTCATAAGGATGGAGTTTTATAACTTCGTTTTGCAGGCGGGTGAACTTATTTTTTGCGGTTTTCATAATGATTAACAGCTCTTTTGAGTTTTCAACCTTCCCCTTCCACCAGTAAAAAGACTCAAAGTTGCTGACAATTCCTGCACAGGCAATGATTTTTTCATTCAAAAGGTGCTTGATTATGACATTTGCTACTTTTCTGTTTGGAACCGTTACAAAAACATCGATACATTTCATTGTTTAGTCTCCTCGCACTACTTTGCAGGCGTTCCACCTCTAACGGCTTTGCAGGCGTTCCACCTGAGTGATCAGTGGTTAGTGGTTAGTGGTTAGTAACGACAACATCAACGGCGAACACCCTGTCGTTGTAGTGTCGTTGCCGTTCCCTGTCGTTCCCTTTCGTTCCCTTTTGTTCCCTTTCTTTCCCTTTCGTTCCCTTGCCCCTGCCGCTATTATACTCAAAAACCCCCCTTTTGACCCTGCCTTGACAAAAAAATGAAAATCAATAAAATCATACCGATACATTTTTATCAATAAAAAAGTATCAAAATACACCAGCTCAAAAAGAGGGAAAAATGGAAAAACAACAAATTGCTAAACCTGTAATGCGTAGACTTCCCCTGTATTTGGATTATTTACGTTCATTGCTGGCTCAGCCGAATGGTCCACAGCACATTTCTGCGACTGCAATATCTACCGCTTTGGGGCTGGGCGAAGTGCAAGTTAGGAAGGATTTAGGTTCGATAAGTTCTTTAGGCAAACCAAAAATAGGTTATCTGGTATCGGATCTGATAAGGGAATTGGAGAATTTTCTTGGCTATGACAATGTCAATGAGGCAGTGCTGGTAGGTGCAGGAAAGCTGGGAAAGGCTTTGCTCAACTATCAAGGGTTTGAACAATACGGTTTAAGCATAGCCGCTGCTTTTGATATAGACCCCGAAGCCGCCGGCAAAAACAGCGATGGAAATAGCATTTTGGGGCTTGAAAAGTTTCCTGTGGTAGTCAAGGAACTCGGCATCAGAATAGGAATCATCACTGTTCCCGCTCAAAATGCCCAGAATGTGTGCGATTTGATGATAGAAAATGACATTGCAGCCATATGGAACTTTGCTAATGTCATCTTAAAAGGCCCAAGCCATATACTTATTCATAATGAAAATATGGCGGTGTCTTTGGCGGCACTGTCGAACCACTTAAAAATGTATTTAGACACAGATAAAAAACAATAGGAGGCAACAAAATGACAAAAGAGTATGACATTGTTGACAACGTAGGGAAGTTTGAGGAGGCATTAAAAAGAGTGAGGGAAGCTCAGCGGATATTTTCCACCTATACACAAGAACAGGTAGACAAAATTTTCTTTAGAGCCGCCTTAGCGGCAAATAAGCAGCGGATCCCTTTGGCAAAGATGGCAGTTCAGGAAACAGGAATGGGCTTAGTTGAGGACAAGATAATCAAAAATCATTATGCCTCTGAATATATTTACAATAAATTCAAAAACGCCAAGACCTGCGGGGTGATTGAGGACGACAAGGTGTTTGGCATAAAGAAAATTGCCTGCCCGATAGGCGTTATTGCAGCAGTCATTCCCACAACAAACCCCACATCAACCACGATTTTTAAGACTTTGATAGCCCTAAAAACAAGAAATGGGATCATCATCAGCCCCCATCCAAGAGCTAAAAACAGCACGATAGAAGCTGCAAAGATAGTTCTTGAGGCAGCAGTTGAGGCAGGGGCTCCAGAGGGAATTATCGCATGGATAGATGTGCCGAACTTAGAGTTGACCAATATCGCCATGCGTGAGGCAGACATAATTTTGGCGACAGGCGGTCCGGGAATGGTCAGATCTGCCTATTCAAGCGGAAAGCCCGCTTTGGGAGTCGGTGCGGGAAATACCCCGGTGGTTATTGATGATACGGCTGACATAGCTGTGGCAGTCAACTCAATAATACTCTCAAAGACTTTCGACAATGGAATGATATGCGCCTCAGAGCAGTCCGTCATCGTTTTAGACAGCATCTATGATCAGGTTAGAAAAGAGTTTGCCGATAAAGGCTGCTATTTCTTGTCAAAGCCTGAGACGGACAAAGTCAGAAAAACGATCATCATCAATGGGGGCATCAATGCAAAAATAGTCGGTCAGACTGCCCATAAAATTGCCGAAATGGCAGGGGTGAAAGTCCCAGTTGAGACGAAAATTCTCATCGGCGAGGTGGAAAAAGTGGATATTAGCGAGGAGTTTGCCCATGAAAAGCTTTCCCCGGTGCTTGCAATGTATCGCTCGCCTAACTTTGAGGACGCACTCAGCAAAGCTGACTCCCTTGTTAATGATGGAGGGTTAGGGCATACGGCTGTGATTTATCTAAACGAGTTGACCCAGAAAGAAAAAATTAGAATTTTTTCCGAGAAAATAAAGACTTGCAGAATACTCGTAAACACCCCGTCATCTCATGGCGCCATCGGAGATCTGTATAACTTCAGATTGAACCCTTCGCTGACTTTGGGCTGCGGATCGTGGGGCGGCAATTCTGTATCGGAAAATGTCGGAATAAAACATCTTGTAAATATAAAACGAGTAGCAGAAAGGAGAGAGAATATGTTGTGGTTTAGAGCACCTCAAAAAATTTACATAAAGAAAGCTTGCCTGCCGATTGCTCTTGATGAGTTAAAGGCTGTCTTGGGTAAGAAAAAAGCGTTTATCGTCACGGATTCTTTCTTGTATAAAAACGGCTACACAAAGCCGATTTGCGATAAATTAGACGAGATGGGGATAGTTCACACGACTTTTTACAATGTTGAACCAGACCCAACCCTTGCTTGTGCAAAAGCAGGCGCTGAGCAAATGAGATCATTTGATCCTGACTGCATAATTGCAATAGGCGGCGGCTCAGCAATGGATGCGGGAAAAATTATGTGGGTGCTATACGAACACCCTGAGGCTGATTTCTTGGATATGGCGATGAGATTTATGGACATCAGAAAGAGGGTTTACACATTCCCAAAGATGGGGCAGAAAGCTTATTTCATAGCAATACCAACATCAGCGGGAACCGGCTCGGAGGTTACCCCGTTTGCGGTTATCACCGACGAGAAAACTGGGGTGAAATATCCTCTTGCCGATTATGAGATTATGCCGAATATGGCAATTGTCGATGCCGATATGATGATGAATGCACCGAAAGGTTTGACATCAGCATCCGGAATTGACGCTCTGACGCATGCTTTAGAGGCTTATGTCTCAATGCTTGCGACGGATTTTACAGATGGGTTGGCACTGCAGGCTATGAAGATAATTTTTGAGTATCTGCCAAAGGCTTATGACGACGGTCAAAATGATCCGGTCGCAAGAGAAAAAATGGCAAATGCTGCAACCATAGCCGGCATGGCTTTTGCAAATGCTTTCTTAGGCATCTGCCACTCTTTAGCACATAAGCTCGGGGCTTTCCACCACTTGCCTCACGGTATAGCCAATGCCTTGATGATAAATGAGGTCATAAAATTCAATAGCGTTTCAGCACCAACAAAGATGGGAACTTTTTCTCAATATAAGTATCCAAAAGCCTTGAGGCGGTATGGAGAAATTGCCGACTTTTTAGGCATCAAAGGTGCAAATGACAATGAGAAAGTGGACAATTTGGTTGCTGCCATAAATGACCTAAAGAGGAAAATCGGAATAAAGGACTCGATTAAGGGATATGGAATAGACGAAAAGGTTTTCCTTGAGAAATTAGACGAGATGTCGGATCAGGCTTTTGATGATCAATGCACCGGCGCAAATCCAAGATACCCTTTGATAAGCGAGTTAAAAGAGTTGTATCTGAAAGCCTACTACGGAGATAAAAAGTAAGCAGCAGGTAGGTTTATAAAAACAGCCAATAGGCAAAAAAATGGGAGCGGATAGAGGTCAACCTCAAAAGTCCGCTCCCTAATTTTTTGTGTGCTTATAGTTTGACTATTTATTGTTTAAGAATTTATCAATTCTATTTTTAGCGTTTTGCCTCAAGTTGAAATAGTAAAACGGTATGTCATTTTCATGATAAACGCCTGCAGGAAAAAAGCTTGAGTAAGCCGAACTATATGTTGCTTTATCGACGCTCGAACAGATCAAAGCATTGTCCTTATAGCTAATTCTGGCATCTGCCAAATGAGCAAGACGGATCAGCTTTCCGTTTACAACAATCATCGACCCGAGATTATTTTCAACACCTGCTTCCTCCTCCGTTGTCGTCCAAGTGAGAGGATTTATCATTACGGAGTTTGGCACGACGAGGATATTTATGCCCTCAACATCAGGGGCTTGAGTGTTATAAGAAATGATAACCCCCGTATCGTCAGCACTTTGAGCAGGCTTTAGATAAGTGTTTGCAGCATAGTCATTTTTTGTCATCGGAAAACCAATCACATAAGCAGCAACCATTCTGCTGTAAACATCGGGATGGTCTTTCATATAGCCAATCAACAATTCTCTTATCATCATCGAGCCTTGCGAGTGACCCGCCAAAATAAACGGTCTGCCATTGTTGTAGTGCTTGATGTAATAATCGAAAGCCGCAATTATGTCTGACTTGGGCATACCGCCATAATATTTCGACGCACTGCCCGCAATCCCGCCCTTTGAAAGAGCAAAGTTTAGTTCAAGCTGCCGATAATAAGGTGCAAAAACATTTCCAACCTCAAAAGCAGAACCCTGCGTTTTGAATTGGTATTTGGCAGCCTCTCTCATCTTTGCGTCATTGATGTCTGCTAAAGGATACCCGCTTTCACCGGCTTCCCAGACTGTTGGATAAATATAAAAAACATCCACCTTCCCTTTTATCTCTTTGCCCGTCGGCATAAACATCCAATTGGCTTTTTGAGCATAATCAACCGGAACTATTTTATCTCCCGCAACAGGCACATAAGCTTCTTGTGCTATCGCAGAAATTGCAAACATTAAACTGCAACAAAATACTGCAACTGATTTCTGTAACATTTTTACTTCCTCCTTTTGTTTAACTCGTCCTGCTTTACAATAACGAGATTTTTGAATTTCTTATTTTGTCCTGTGTTCCTCAATATACTTTCTCAGGGTCTCAAGGGTCTTAAAAATTTCTCTGCCCTGATCCATATTTTCAATGACTATCCCATAATACTTCCGCAATATCACAACCAGCTCTATAGCGTCTAAACTGTCTAAACCAAGCCCCTCAAAAAGAGGAGCCGTGCCGCTGACTGCCTTTAAGTCAATCCCTCCTAAATCTAAATTTTGTGCTAACACTTCTTTAACATCTTCCAAGCTTGTCTTAATCATTTTTCTCCTCCCACATATTGAAATAGTTGTAAAACTGATACGGATACTTTGCGACAAAATCCTCAAGACAATCGGCAAATTTCTGGGCATCTTCAATATAAGAGTCTTTCAGACGGCCTTTGTCTTTGACAAAAAAAACATCTGAAACAAAAAAATCTATTTTTTTCCCCTTACCTCCATAAGGAAAAAATACGACAGCTATTGGAACATTGAGTGCACCTGCAATCCGATAAACACTAAATGGCAGCTCCACCCGCCCGCCTAAAAAGTTGACCAAAACCCCGCTGTTTTTGCTTCCAAAAGTTCTGTCGCCCATCATAGAAACCACAGCCCCTTTTGACAGACGAGCCATCACCTCAATGCCTCCGCCAAACATATCTGAAGGATCAATAAATTGAACAGGGGCAGCCCGCCCGGCAAGTTCGTGAATATGTTTGTCTATGTCGTCCCTATCTCTATGGTATACGACAAACTTATCGCCCTCGATAAAATCAAAAGCTGACATCGCTATCTGCCAACATCCGCAATGGGCAGTTAAAACTATCAAGGCATTGTTTTTAGAATAAAGTTCAAAAAACTTGTTTTTCTCGTCGAGAGTGGGGACTATTTTTGTTTTGCCTATAAGCCCGAAAACTGCTCTGTCCATCAAAATTTTCCCAAATGTTAGGTTGAGGCGGTATGTTCTAAAAAATCGTTTTATCCGTCCGTCAGATGGGAACCTTCTGTTTAAGTAATGAGCAGAATTTTTTCTAATTGAGGGTAGCAGTAAGTAGAAAGCTACGATGAAATATAGAGAAAAATAGCAGAGATTTGCCGCACCCGCTTTGATAAAAAAAATTAAAAGCTTGTGGAAAAAAACCTTGCTTCTACTTTTGCTTGTCCACTTTTGAGCCATACATCGCCCCCTTCCTTAATATATGCCCCGCAACAAAAACGACAGAACCTACGACGATAGCCGCTATCGGTGCGACTATCAGAGAGCCTAAAAACCATTCCAAAACCCGATAGCCAAATTCCCTTCCAATTATCCTCCAGCTTATCTCCGTCAAAAATTCTCCGTGCCGCATGAAATATCCAACCTCAACGCACACGAAAGGAATAAATGGCGGGATGGCAAGTTTATCGACGCTGAAAGCAACTAATCTATTTAAGTTAAACCAGCCGACCCCGACAATCAAAATCATATTCCTTAAACCCGGCAAAGCTAAGCTGCCGCAAAACATACTCCAAGCCGCAGAAAGCCCGAGATTGAGCGGGTTGTTTTTATTTTTTATCTGCCCCATAACAACTTTGTATGGATTTAGAGAAATGGGTTGACCTGTGCCGTCATAAACATATTTTTTGTGCGGAATGGGAAGCATAGAACGAATGGTTAGGTAGGTATTTAATATGCCAAGTGCAGCATTGCCGCTGATGAGATTAAAGTGGGAAATCCTGTTTTCTTTTGGCGGATAATAAACACCAACATCCACCTCTCTAACATCAAAACCCGCCCAGATAGCCTTGATGATAATCTCCACCTCAAAATCAAAATGCCTTGAATAAATTTTGTATTTGCCAAAAATCTCTAAAGGGTAAACACGAAAGCCGCTTTGAATATCAACTATGGTGTTAGAGGTTTGAACCTTAGCCCAAAAGCCCGAAAATTTCCGCCCAAACCGTGAAAGTGCGGGAACATTTGCCTCATCAAAATCCCTCTTGCCGATTATTATTGCACGCAGATACTGGGCAGCCTCAGCCAAAAGTTTTGAAATGTCTTTTGGATAATGTTGACCGTCGGAATCAATTGAAACGATATGGGTAAAACTGTGGGCTTTGGCATAGTCCGCAGCTACTAAAATGGCTGCACCTTTCCCACGATTTTTCTTAAAGGATATTAGGGTAACTGGGAGGTCTTTAATGGTATCCGCCCCGCCATCGGAGCTGCCATCGTCAACAATCAAAATGTCGTCATAGTATTTCAAGCAATCCAAAACTGCTTTTCTAATCAAAGAGCCATGATTATAAAGAGGGAAAACAATCAGAGGCTTAAAGTTCACAAAATTTCCCCTGCCTTCCACCGAAAGCAAAAGTTTGCAAAAAAATCAGGCTTGTCTACCAAAACATTTTTGTCTTTACCTATCATCAGATGAACGCTGTAACCAGATGTCATCAATATATCGCCAAAAAGTATCTCATAAGAAAAATCCAACCTTGCCGCCTCATTCCAGTGGAGTTTGGTTTCTATCGTATAGACCTTGCCAAACTCTAAAGGCAAAACATAGTAGGTATAAAATTTCTTCAGCGGGATGACGACATCGTTTTTATAAAAGTCCTGATAGCTGATATTGTATTTCAACCCTAAAGCCATTCTCCCCTCTTCAAAAAAGCTTGCGTAATTTCCATGCCACATAATATTTAGAGGGTCTAACTCGTCAAAACGGACGCTGCGATTTATGGTTGCAGTGAGAGGTTTTGGATCCTGCAAGTTTTGCTTAAAGTATTCTTGTTTCATTTGTTGTCCTCCAAATTTTCATCGTCTGTCCAAAGCTGAATTTGAGAAAAGACATCGTTTTCATTTTTAAGGACAGCATTAATTTTGTTTTGGGTGCGGGCAATTTCGACG
The DNA here is from genome assembly GCA_031283745.1 of Candidatus Ectomicrobium neotermitis. Taxonomy (GTDB): domain Bacteria; phylum Elusimicrobiota; class Endomicrobiia; order Endomicrobiales; family Endomicrobiaceae; genus Ectomicrobium; species Ectomicrobium neotermitis. The sequence continues at coordinate 9,471 of JAITBH010000140.1, forward strand.
CAAACTTGTGTGGCGGGCGGTATAGGCTTAATGAATTTAATTTTCTTAATCTCCTTTATGTTTATGTTTGGCTTAGCCAACATTTTCCTTATGCAAAAAAGAACAATTTCTATGTGAACTATGCCGGGCAAAATGGGATAGGTGGGAAAATGACCCTTAAAAGCACAGAAATTTTTGTCTATGTAAAAAGAAAAAATTCCATCTTTGCTGCCAACAAAAGATTTCTCGATGTCATTGTCTACATTCATTTTTTTACTCCTTTGCATAAATTTAATTTCTGCTAAGACTGATTTTGGGCAACTTTAATTAGAGATGGCAAAACAAAAATGCTTACTAAAACCGAAACTGTAATTCCGCTGCAGACCATAAAACCAATGATAAACAAAACACTGTGGGATGCACTCATCAGAGAGCCAAAACCAATGATGGTTGAAAGTGCTGCAATGACCAAAGCTTTCGTGGGGTGGAGCGATCGCCCTGATTTGTTTTGATAGACCATAAACACTCCATAATCTGTTCCAAGCCCAATCAATAAAGGCATTGCATAAAGCCCAATCAAGTTTATTTCCACTCCAAAAACTGCCGCAAAAATAAAGAAAGCGCATATTCCGCTTACAGCAGGCAAAATGGATAAAAGGGAGAGCTTTATGCTCTTAAAAATCACAAGCAGTGCAAAGAAAGCACACAAAAAAAGAGCGATGAAAATCTTTGTAAATCTCGACAAAATGTCTGCTGATATTTTCTTGCTGAGCCGATCGTTTGAGATGATCTCATAATCTATATTTTGCACGACCTGTATCTGGGTGTCTATCGGAATGATATTTGCAAAAACATATTTCCCGTCGATGGTGATGATGGGGTTAAAGAAAACATTCAAGTTAAAACCCTCATCGACCTCACCGTTTCCTGTGATTAAAAAGTCATAAAACCCGCTAAACATCTCATCTTTTAATCCGCGTTTTCTTAAAACTTTCTGTGCTATCCTCTCGACTTTCTTTTCCTGCCCATCACCCCAGAACTTACGCCAATCGGCAATGTTTTTATCCTTAGTTTTTTGCGATGGAAAAAGCTTATAGAGCTTTAGATGTTGAGGGTTAAGAGCGGAAATTTTTTCATTGTTTTCTAAAACCTCCTCATAAGAGTTTCCATAAACAAAAAGCATTTCATTTTTGCCGAAAGCCGAACCAGTTATCTCGTCAAATTTCTTTCTGTCGTTTTGCAAGTCTTTTGATGAGGAGTTTAAGGTTTCCAAAGAAACATTCATATCTACACGATTAAAAGCGGCGACAAAAAACACAAAAATCAAACAGAGCAAAAGCAGAGCCTTCTTAAAACTTAAATAACTGCTCCTATTTTTTTGCACTGGAAAATCTTTGACGGAACTTGCTTGTGAAAAAATAAAAGGTGAGACAAATAAAGAAATAAACAAAGCAAAAGCTAAACCGCTTGCACAAAAAACAGCAGTCTGTCTAAAGACCTCAATGCCTGAAAACAATAAAAACAAAAAGGTGATGATGGAGGTTATTGCACTTGCCATTATGGGCTTAAACATTTTCTGGGCTATCAAAAATTTATCTTTCGGCACACCTGCCTTTATCGCAAAAAACATATACAGGCAATAATCGACGGTCAGCCCCATCAAGACAGAACCAAAACCCAAGGTCATAACGGACATACCTCCAAAAAACCAAGAGGTTATTGTTGAGGCAAAAATAATAACAGCTGGTGGAATGACATAAATAAACAGGGCTTTTTTGTCTCTTAAAAAAACGAGAAATAATGCGAGCATTAAAACCACTGAGATGATTGATATTCGGACAACATCTGAAATTATGGTCTTGTGATTTTCGTCAGTAAATCTTGGGGCACCGATATAAAAAACCTCTGCGCCAGCAGGGATAATTTTCTTTAGCTCATCAAAAGCCTCATTTATCTTTGATGCAGCTTTGAGATCTAAAAAGTTGTCGAGATAATCAAAGACCAAAAGTATCTGCCCTCCATTTTTTGTCTTTATAAATCCGTCCTCAAAATCTAAAGGGGTGCTGAAATTAAAATCTCTAAGTGTTTGGGCAAAAACAGGCATAAGCCCTAATGGGTCTGCTACGATAAAATTACGGCTGACCATTCCAAATGGAGACTGAAGCTGGTCAATGTTTTCCTCAATCTGCACCTCGATGTTTTCGGGGGTTAAGAGCTGGGCTACTTGGTTTTGGGCGGCAGAGTCCCATAAATTTGGATAGTAGTGGTAGAAAGAAAGCAAAAACTCGTCATCTTGCTGGGAAGATTTAATGCCGAGTTCTTTGTCTGATAAAAAATCAGAAACGATTTCTGCAGATATTTGGGCATCTTGGTAGGATTTAGCGTCAACTACGACAAATAGTTTGTTTGATAAAGGCGAGTTTTGAAACAACTTCATTTCCCTATCTAAGACGGAGGGCAGTATTTGAGAAAC
>JAITBH010000022.1 GCA_031283745.1 Candidatus Ectomicrobium neotermitis
TTAGTGATTAACGGAGGGTGGATTGAATGTCATCGGAAATTATCTGGTTTTCGATGTTGTCTAATATCAAGGAGGTTGTGCGGTTATAGTTATATTTGCTCATCTCTATCAAAGCCCAAGCGATGTATTCTGTTTTGGTTCGACCTGAGGCAAAAATTTCTTTGACCACTTCGACAAAGCTGTCTTTCTGGTAGGCACCATATATGTTTTTTGAAATGTTGTAAGCGATGGTTCCACTGCTTTTATTGTTTTCGACAAAAATGTTCCCATCGACACCGAAAATGTTTAGCTGCTGGGTAAGTCTTTGTGCTTCGTTGGGGCTGATGTCTGGTATGGAGGCTTTGATATTGTCCAAAATAAAGTTGTCCATATTTTTTCTCGCTTCATACATTGTCATTGCCAAAGCTCCTCTTTGTGCATCGTTTAAGTTCGAACTTTCAAAAGATGAGGCAAAGTAAAAATTCTTTTCGTCCTCCCAAAAGAAAACTCCATTTTCGACATTCTTAAACCAAAGGGGCTTTTTTGAGGGGATATAAGCGATTATCTCCGAGCTGATACACTCGTCCCAGCCGTCCGATCTCTCAAAATCTTCGGATACGGTAACCGTGATGATGCCGTATTTCTCCACCACCAAGTTGTCAGCGGCGGCAGGATAAGCCATAAAACCTAAGATGATTGTTAAAAATATAATTTTTTTCATTGTAAAAGTGATTACTGCTGGGGCGGATGTTCCACGTGGAACATTGGCAGCGATTAGTGGTTTACCTGCCGGCGGCAGGTTAGTTTTACCTTTTTGCTTTTGCTGTTTTGTTTTTGCCGTTAAGTGTCCTCAAAAAAAATGCACGAAGGTTTTTCTACCCTTCGTGCATTTAACTTCAATTTGCCTTTTCGCCTTTGTCGCGGTTGTAGTCTTTGTCGTTGTCGTTGTCTTTGTCGTTGCCGTTGCCGTGGTCGTGGTCGTTGCTAACCACTAACTACTAATCACTAACCACTGTCCGTGCTGGTCTTTGTCGTTGCCGTTGCTAACCACTAACTACTGATCACTGTCCGTGCTGGTCTTTGTCGTTGTCTTTCACTAACCACTAATCACTAATCACTGTCTTTCGGGTGGAACGCCCGCCAACGGGGCCGTTACGACTGATTGAGTGCCAATCTCGTCTCGGCTCTTCTGTTGACTGCTCTATCTTTAGGGCGTTTGCCTTTGCTGATGAAATATTTCTTGTCTTTCCCATAAGATACTGTCTTTATTCTGTCTGCTTTTATGCCTCTGCTCACATAATACTTTTTGACGGCATTAGCTCTATTTAGCCCGAGCTTCATATTGAAAGCAACAGAACCTCTATCATCGCAGAAACCTGAGACGACTATATTTAGCGATGGGTTTTCTACCAAGAATTGAGCATTTGATCTGAGTGCGTCCTGCGCTCTCTTTGTCAAAGTAGCTTTGCGGAAAGCAAATTTGACAGGTTTGAATGTGTAATCAGGAATCGGCTGTGCTACCTTTTCAACTTCAACTACGGTTGTTGTTACGACCGCTTCAACTGCTGGAGCCGGTTGAGGCTGAGGTTGAGGATCAGGCTTAACCTCTTCTCTCTTTTGGCAACCCGCTATAGCAAGTGCAAAAATTAAAACAAACAACAGTGAAAACTTAGTTTTGTTCATACTTTCTCCTTTTTATTCTCCTATTATTTTAATGAGAACTCTTTTTGAACGCTGACCGTCAAATTCACCGTAAAAAATTTGTTCCCAAGGTCCGAAATCTAATTTTCCTTTAGTTATCGCAGCTACCACCTCCCTACCCATCACCTGCCTTTTAAGATGAGCGTCGGCATTGTCCTCTGCAACATTGTGCTGGTATTGAGAAACAGGCTCGTGAGGCGCCAGCCCTTCCAGCCACTTTTTATAGTCATTGTGCAGGCCGCTTTCATCATCATTTACAAAAACGCTTGAGGTTATGTGCATAGCGTTTACCAAAACAAGACCTTCTTTGATAGAACTGTCTCTTATAGCATCCTCAACTTCGTTAGTTATATTTATGAATTCCATCCGGCTTTTTGTGTTAAAAAACAGCTCTCTTTTGAAAATTTTCATTTCTTTCCTCGTTTTGGATTGATTATTCAGGGATATTTGTGGTCTTTGATTCATTTGCCTCACTGCTGACTGTGGTTTAACATTTTTTAAGTATCAATTCAAATAAGATAAAAAGCCTCAGTTTTGAATATAGGATTGTGTTTAGTATAATCATATCGATAAAGACGGAGCGAATATGCAATAAAAATCGGTTATCCACAAGTTCAAAAAGATGTGAATAACTTCAAAAAGAGGAAAAAAATGTCAAAACTTCCAAAAAATTTCTTATGGGGCGGAGCAGTTGCCGCCCATCAGCTTGAAGGCGGGTGGAAAGAAGGCGGCAAAGGTTTGAGCGTGGCAGATGTTATGACCGCCGGGGCGCACGGAGTGGCAAGGGAAATAACCGACGGTGTAATTGAGGGCAAGAATTATCCAAATCATGAGGCGATAGATTTTTATCATCACTATAAAGAGGATATTGCCCTTTTTGCTCAGATGGGTTTTAAGTGTTTTAGAACTTCCATCGCTTGGGCAAGGATTTTCCCAAAAGGGGACGAAAAAGAACCCAATGAGGCAGGGCTGAAGTTTTATGATGATCTCTTTGACGAGTGCTTAAAACACAAAATCGAACCCGTGATAACCCTTTCCCATTTTGAAATGCCCTTCCACCTTGTAAAACAGTATGGGGCATGGAGAAATCGTCAATGTATAGACTTTTTCCTAAATTTTGCGACAACTTGTTTTAAGCGATACAAAGACAAAGTTAAGTATTGGATGACTTTTAATGAAATAAATAATCAAGCCGACACTTCCCATGATTTTGGCTCATTTACAAATTCGGGCATTCTCTATAAGGAAGGAGAAAATAAGGAACTTATTATGTATCAAGCCGCCCACTATGAATTTGTGGCAAGTGCTTTGGCTGTCAAAGAGGGCAAAAAAATTAACCCGAACTTCCAAATCGGGGCGATGTTGGCTGTTCCTCCTGTTTATCCATTTTCTTGCGACCCTAAAGATATGATGGCTTCTTTGGAAGCTTCGCACAAAAGATTCTTTTTTGGCGATGTTCAGGCGAGAGGGGCTTATCCGAAATACATTTCCAAATATTGGGAAAACAATAACTATAAGCTCGACATCACCGATAAAGACTTGGCTGATCTAAAAGCCGGCTGTGTTGACTATATCGGCTTTAGCTATTACATGTCTTTTGCTGTTAAGCACTCCGATGACAGCGGGCTTTATAATGCAAACAATATCCCTATTGTGAAAAATCCTTATGTAAAAGCTTCCGACTGGGGCTGGCAGATCGATCCGGAGGGTTTGCGTTGGTGCTTAAACTGGCTTTATGACACTTATCAGGTTCCTCTCTTTATCGTTGAAAATGGTTTTGGGGCTGTGGATAAACTTGAGGCGGACGGAACGGTTAATGATCAATACCGTATCGATTACCTTTCGGCACATATCAAAGAGATGAAAAAAGCTATAGAAATAGATGGAGTAGATGTGATGGGTTATACCCCTTGGGGCTGTATCGACTTGGTGTCGGCAGGCACCGGCGAGATGAAAAAACGGTATGGCTTTATTTATGTCGACAAAGACAATGAGGGCAAGGGGACTTTGAAGAGAAGCAAAAAACTTTCTTTTGATTGGTATAAAAAAGTGATCGAAAGCAATGGAGACGATCTTTGATAGATATGAAAGCAAAACAAAATTTGAGTTTTTTAATTTACAGATGTGTTGAGTGTGGAGGGGGGCAAAATATCTTTTTCTCCCCTAAAACACTGCTCACAAGAGCAAAGAACTTAAAAATAGTTGCAGAAATAATATCAACAACAAGCAAAATAACAGGACGCTCAAAGATTTTTTTTGAGCGTCTTTTTTTTTGCACAAATAACCGTTTGATCGGTTAAAAACAAAAAGGAGGCAAAAATGGCAATTAAGATTAGGGTGTTTTGTAATGCAGGAATGTCAACGAGCATGCTGGTAACAAAGATGAAAAATGCAGCTCAAAAGAGGGGGATTGAGGTAGACATAATCGCCTATTCATTCAGCTCTTTTGACGATAAGTTCAGCGAAGCTGACATTATTTTGCTTGGGCCGCAGATTGGCTATGAAAAAGCAAAGGCATTGACGAAAGTAGAAGCAGCAAAAATTCCGTTGGATGTTATTCCAATGGTAGATTATGGAATGATGAACGGCGAAAAGGTTTTAGATTTCGCCCTCAAACTTAAAAAATAGAGAGGTAAAAAAAGTATGAATAATTTTTTGACGCAAAAGTTAGTTCCAGTTATTTTGAAGATCATAAATCTTAGAGGAGTGCAGGCGATAAAAAACGGCATGTTCTATATTATGCCTTTAACCATCATCGGCTCGATCTTCCTCTTGCTGACAAATTTCCCTTGGGAACCAGTTGTCCGCATAGTAAGAGCTTTAGGGCTTGATGCACCGTTTAACCAGATCACGGGCGCAACTTTTGGCATTATCGCTTTGGTTGCTGTGGTCGCTATCGCTTTTGAATATTGCAAAAGCGAAAATGTTGCGGGAGGTCTTCATGCTGGTGTCATAGGCTTGGGTGCGTTTTTGATAATTCAAGACACTTTCGTTATCACTGATGCAGGTTTGCAAGTATCAAATGTTATCGACAAGGGCTGGCTTGGAGGCAAAGGAATTATTGCTGCACTTCTTTTGGGTTTGCTTGCAGGAAAGATTTTTACTTTCTGCCTCAAGAGAAATATCCGTATCAAATTGCCAGATTCTGTTCCCGAGGGGATAGCTAATTCGTTTAACGGGCTTATTCCAGCTTTAATAATGTATGTCATCACTGGCGCCATCTATATGATATTTAAGGTTTGGGATATGACAGCCATCGAAGCCATATACAAGATCATTCAGCTTCCTTTGCAGAATATGACGGACAGTTTCGGAGGAGCGGTGATCATGGCGGTTACAGTGCCGTTCTTGTGGTTCTTTGGTGTTCACGGCTCGTCGATAATTTCGTCGATAATGCAGCCTATTTTGCAAGCCAATATGCTTGAAAACCAAGCTATTTTGGATTCGGGGCTTCCTTTAACTTTGGCAAATGGAGGGCATATCGTAACCCAGCAGTTTATGGATCAATTCCAAACCGTAACAGGATCGGGGATGACCATCGGCGTTGTGCTCTATATGCTCTTTTTTGCAAAGGCGCGTAAAAATAAGGAGATAGGAAAACTTTCTTTGGTGCCGGGCTTGTTTAATATAAATGAGCCGATACTCTTTGGAACTCCTATAGTGCTAAACCCATTTATGGCAGTGCCTTTCATTATGATGCCTCTTATTTCAAGCATCATTTTGTATCTGGCGCAGTGGCTTGGGTTAGTTCCTTTGTTTAGCGCCATTATGGTTCCGTGGACAACTCCTCCTATAATCAGCGGATTTATTATTGGAGGGTGGAAAGTGGCTCTGCTGCATGTGATTGTTTTGAGTCTGTCTTTCTTTGTTTATCTGCCTTTCATTAGGTCTGTGGATAAACAGGATTATGAGAGTGAAAAAAGCGGAGGTTAAACAAGTAGACGTTTTCATTTGATAGAGATAAAAAAAAGAGCTAAAGACCGAAAAATCGAGTTTTTAGCTCTTTTGCTTTTTATAAAGGAGGTCAAAATGAAACCAGAGGAACGTATCCACAAAAAGATTGAAAGAGTTGTTGAGATTCTTAAAAAGTCTAAGTATGTAGTCGCTTTTAGCGGGGCAGGCGTATCGGTAGAAAGCGGGATCCCTCCGTTTAGGGGGGCTGATGGGATTTGGAATCATTATGATGAGAAAATGTTTGAGTTAGATTATTTTCTGTCAAACCCAGAAAAAGTCTGGAAAATTCTCATATCGGGTTTTTATAGAAACATTGTGGATGCCTGCCCTAATGGTGCACATATAGCACTTGCCCGTATGCAGATAAGGGGGCAGATAAAAGGGCTGATAACCCAAAATATCGACGGCCTCCACAGCAGAGCGGGGTCAAGAAATGTTCTTGAAATTCATGGAAATGCACACAATCTTGTGTGTATGAAAGATGGGAGCAAATATACCATCAGCGATTTTGACCTAAAGTCTGCACCGCGTTGCCCAAAGTGCAGGAGTATTCTAAAGCCCGATTTTGTGTTTTTTGGCGAGCGGCTTCCACAAAAAGAATTAGAGGCCGCCCATGACCTTGCAGCCAACTGCGATGCGATGATAGTTGTCGGGACGCAAAACAAAGTTTATCCCGCAGCCGAGATACCCCTGATCGCCCGCCAAAACGCTAACAGTGCAACAATAATCGAAATCAATCCTCAAAGAGGAGATGTGGCGATAGGGTTTTCTAATAATCATATCCAGACAACAGCAGTGAAAGCTTTAGAGGAGATTGAGGAGAAAATGTTTTAGGGGCCGACTGGCGGGCGTTCCACCCGAGTGGTTAGTGGTTAGTCAACGACCAACCTTCGGCGGGCGTTCCACCCGGAACGACAGGGAAAGAAAGGGAACGAAAGGGAACGACAGGGAACTGCCACAACCACGACCACGGCGAACAGCAACGACGAACGGCAGGGCTTAGGGAAAGAAAGGGGAAGAAAGGGAACGACAGGGAACTGCCACGACCACGGCGAACCCGCCGAACAGAATGGCGGGCAGGCGGCAACGACAGGGAACGGCACTATCGGCGGGCGTTCCACCCGAGTGGTTAGTGATTAGTGGGTAGTGGTTAGTAAAAGGCAAAGACCACGACACAACACGGCAAGGCAAACGGCGAATGAACGGCAAAGAAAAACCCCCTCCCATAATAAGGAGGGGGTTTTTTATGCCAGTTGCGGGCTATTTTAATTTTGTTTTGCCTTTTTGCTTTTTTGTCTTTTTGCCTTTGTTTTTGTCGTTTCTGTTGTAGTTCACTAATCACTAACCACTGATCACTTGCCGTTTTTGTCGTTGCAGTTGTAGTTCACTAACCACTAATCACTGATCACTCGCCGTTTTTGTCGTTTCTGTTGTAGTTCACTAACCACTAACCACTAATCACTAATCACTGTCGTTCAGTCGTGCTTTGAGTTCAGATAGGATTTTTCTTAACTCTTGAGGTATTTTGTTGTCGAATTTGGAGTAAAACTCCTCGATCTGCTCTACTTCGGTTTTCCATTTATCCTTGTCTATACTTAAAAGCTCGTCCATCGTCTCGGGTTTTATATCAAGCCCTGTTAGATTTATTCCATCTTTTGTCGGAGAAAGGCCAATCTCGTTTTCAACAGCCTCAGCCCTTTCCTCTATCCTGTCTATCATCCATTTGATGATGCGGAAATTTTCTCTAAAGCCAGGCCACATAAATTTCCCATCTTCATCTTTCCTAAACCAGTTGACCATAAAAATCTTGGGCGGCTTTTTTAACTTTTTACCTATCTCAAGCCAGTGGCTGAAATACTCCCCCATATTGTAACCGCAGAAAGGAAGCATAGCCATGGGGTCGCGCCTGAGAGTTCCTTGCGATCCAGTTGAGGCGGCTGTAGTTTCTGAGCCGATAGTTGAGGCGGCAAAAACTCCGCTTTCCCAATCCCGGCATTCATAAACTAAAGGAATAGTATCTTTGCGTCTGCCGCCAAAAATTATCCCGGAAATGGGGACGCCTTTGGGGTTATCAAATTCAGGCGAGAGAGTTGGACAATTATAAATGGAGACCGTAAAGCGCGAATTTGGGTGGGCTGCGGGTTTTCCGGAGGTTTTATCGTAAGCCTGCCCGTGCCAATCGGTGAGATTTTCAGGGGTTTCGTCGGTCAAATTTTCCCACCAAGGGGTATTGTCATCATTATTTATCGCTGTGTTGGTAAACAAAGTGGGAAAAAAATTATCGTTTTTGAGTGTTTCCATCATGACGGGGTTGGTTTTAGAACTTGTTCCGGGCGCCACTCCAAAAAATCCCGCCTCTGGATTTAAGGCATACATCTGACCCGACCTTGAAACATTTATCCAAGCAATGTCATCGCCAAGCGTGAAAATTTTATAGCCATTAAAAATAGGCTCAAGCAAAGCCAAATTTGTTTTCCCGCAAGCTGATGGGAAAGCGCCTAAGAAATAAGAAACTTTGCCGTCTGGGGATTTGACCCCGATGATGATCATATGTTCTGCCAGCCACCCTTCTTGTCTGCCTAAGTAGGAGGCAATTCTTAACGAATAACATTTTTTGCCAAGCAAAGCGTTTCCTCCATAGCCCGAGCCAAAACTCATAACAGTATTTTCTTGAGGAAAGTGCATAATGAACCGTTTTTGTGGGTCAACCTCGCCGATAGAGTGCAGCCCTCTAAAAAAATTGTCAGACGACCCAATTCTTTTTATCGCCTCTTTGCCGATGCGGGTCATAATACGCATACTTAGGGCAACATAGATTGAATCTGTAACCTGCACACAATTTTTTGCCATCGTGGAGCTGGGGGTTCCCATTATAAAAGGTATGACAAACATAGTCCTGCCTTTCATGCAGCCCTTAAACAAAGTGTTCATCTTCTTTTTTGCTTCGTGGGGATCCATCCAAAGATTGTTTGGTCCTGCTTGGGATTTTGTGAGTGTGCAAACATAGGTGAGATGTTCTGTGCGGGCTACATCGTTGGGGTTTGATTGATGATAAAAAGAGTTGGGATAAACATTACCGTTTAACTTTTTTAACACTACCCTTCCGTCGACTTCGCTTTTTTGGGCTAAATCTGCCAGTTGCTTAGCCTCATTATTTCCCCCCTCCATAATAAACACTTCATCAGGTTCCATCAGCTCCCTCATTTCCTCTATAAATTTTTCAAAGGGAGAAACTTCGTGAATGTTCTTCATCGTTTGTTCTATTTCCTCATTTTTTTAGTGTTGTTCCTCGCCCCCGAGCCGAAAAAAAAGGCTTTGACGAGCTTTGCGGGCATGCTGCGGCGGGTGTACCGCCCCCAGTCGGCGGGCGTTCCACCCGAGTGATTAGTGGTTAGTGGTTAGTAAACGACCAAGTCCACTGCGGTTGCTGTTGCAGTTCACTAACCACTAACCACTAATCACTGATCACTGCCGTTCTGACCAAACTTCCTCTTCCCTCTGCGAGACGACGGCTCTTTTGGTGGGATATATCTTATTGACTATTTCCTCCGGCTTAAACCACAACTTTATTTCTCTTTCTGCTTCTTTTGAGTCTGATGAGCAGTGAACTACATTTTCATATACCCCTTTGGTGGTAATTCTGCCATAAGCCCCTCTTATCGACACTGGATCTGCGTCCTCAGGGTTTGTGGCGCCCGCTATTTTTCTCATTCTTGCTATAGCGTCCTCGCCTTGATAGACAAAAGCCAGCACTCTGTCCCATGGTTCTCCGTATATTTTTCCCTGTATATAGTCTGCAAGTTCATTAAAAAAAGGTTTATCTTTGAGCTGGAAATAGTGCTTTTCGGCAAGTTCTCTGCTGACTTTTACGACTTTTGCACCGATAATAACCATTCTCGCCTCTGAGAGTTTGGTCAGAATGTTGCCAGTTAGGGATTTTTTCACGCCGTCGGGCTTAATTAAAATTAAAAGTTGTTCTACTGCCATAATCTTTCTCCTTAAATTGAAAAGTTGCTGGACATCCCCTATACATAAAAAGAGAAACGACCCTTTTTGCAGGGTCGTTTCTCTTGTGAGTCTACATCCACTGCTACTGCGTCACTGCATTACTGCACTACTGCATTACTGCATTACTGCATTACTGCAACTACAGTTGCTAATGGCAAACGAGATTATACATGAAAGATTGTTTTTTTGCAAAAACAGGGCTGTCTGCCTCAAACGGGGGGCAAGAGTAAATTTAGTATAATCGACGACAGCGAGACGTTTTGAGCACAAATTTTTATGGTTTTGGAGGAAAAATGCCGAAAATTGAACCTTTTAGAGCAATTAGGTATTCAAAAAATATCATTAACGATTTCATCTGCCCGCCCTACGATGTAATAAACCCCAAAGAAAAGAAAACCCTTCAGAAAAAATCCCCTTTTAACATTGTAAATATAGAACTTCCCGACCCGGTCGGTGCAAAGAACAAGTATAAACACGCTGCGAAACTGTTTAAGGAGTGGCAGGCGGAAGGGATATTAAAGCAGGATGATGAGCCTGGTCTCTATGTGTATGAGCAAGTTTTTAATGATCACGGCATAAAAATGACAAGAAGAGGCTTTTTTGCAGCGCTTAAACTTGAAAATCCCCATGCGGGCAAGGGGGCGGTTAAACCTCACGAGAAAACTTTAGACAAACCTAAAGCGGACAGATTGAGCCTGCTCAAAGCAGTAAAAGCCAATATCAGCCCGATTTTTGGGCTTTTTGACGATGAAAAACTTTATGTTGTCAATTTGTTGAAAAAAATCTCCTCAAAAAGGAAGCCCGCAGCAGCGGCAGTCGATGAGGACGGGGTTTTTCACAAATTGTGGACAATTTCAGACCAAGAGATTATAGGGGATATAAAAAAGTATGTGGATAATAAGAAAATGTTCATTGCAGACGGCCACCATAGATATGAAACAGCGTGGAACTATAGCCAGCTAAAGAAAGAAAAGGACAAAAACTATAGTGCAGACAAGGAATACAACTATGTTTTGGCTTTTTTGTGTCCGATAGAGGATCCCGGCATATCCATTTGGCCAACCCATCGGGTGATAGAAAAACCTCAAGATTTAGAAGCAAATATTGAAAAGTTTTTCGACATCTACCCGGCAAAAGATTTTTCTAAACTTTCAAAGAAGGATATTCAGCCGATTTCCCTTTATATGGACAAAAAGCAGACCGTTTTGACAATAAAAAAAGAGGACATACTCAAAAAAGTGATGAAAAATAAAGGTAAAGCCTACAGAAATTTAGCAGTCAGCATTCTCCACTATATTTTGATGCCAAAAATTGATGCCTCAGACTTTGAATATGTCAAAGATGAGAAAGAGGCAGTAATTCTTGCCGTAAAAACTAACCGCATAGCCCTCATCGTCCCCTCCACCCCAGTTCAATCCCTCAAAACCATTTGTTTAAGCAATGAGATGATGCCTCAAAAATCCACATACTTTTATCCTAAACTTGCCAGCGGGATAGTCATAAAAAACATATGACAGGCTTTGTATTTGACATTCTATTTATCGTTTCAATGGCTCTTATTGGGTATTTTGGTTGGAAAGCAGGTTTGACAAGAAGCATTTTTGCTGCAGGGGCGGGATTTGCCGCAGTTTTAGTTGCCCACCTTTATCCAAATCAAGACGGAATAAACTTTTATTTAATTTTTGCCATAACAGCCGCTATCATTTTTTTGATAGGGGCTTTTGTTTTTAGAGCGGTTCACTTTTTTTATATGACCATCATCGACAAAATCGGCGGGGCGGTTTTGGGTATGGCAATCTGGGTGACAGTGGCGGTAAACATCATAATGCCTTCGATAGATTTTTCTATGGACAAGGGCAAGAGTTCAAATTATGGAGGTCGTTTATATACCACGATAGATGAAAACATCGAAAAACATTTTCCCGTTTTCCGTCAAAAAGAGCCGATAAACTTAGAGCAAAGCATAAGCCGGAAAATAGATGAGGCAGCAGCAAAGACTAAGGAATTAAAAAATTTCATAGAGGAGAAAAAATGAGCATATTAAAATTAGGTTTTCCAAAAGGCAGCTTGCAGGCATCAACAGCAGAACTTTTCAAAAAAGCGGGCATACAAATTTATATATCGGAAAGGTCGTATTTCCCAACGAGCAATGATGAGGAGCTGGAAATTATGCTTATCCGTTCTCAAGAGATGGCAAAGTATGTTGAGGAGGGCGTTTTTGATGCGGGGTTGACGGGTTATGATTGGGTATGCGAAAGCGGGGCAAAAGTTAAAGAGGTCTGCGAGCTTAAATATGCCAAATCGGGCTTTAGACCTGTCCGCTGGGTTTTGGCTGTTCCTGAGAGCTCAAAAATTAAGACGATCAAAGATTTAGAAGGCAAAAGGGTAGCTACGGAGCTGTTTAATTTCACAAAAAAGTATTTTGCAAAAAACGGGGTCAAGGCAAAAATAGAGTTTTCTTGGGGCGCCACAGAGGCAAAAGCAGGCAACTTGGTGGATGCTATTGTCGAACTCACCGAAACAGGTTCATCTTTAAGAGCTAACAAGTTGAGAGTTATCGACGAGATTTTATTGTCTACCACAAGGTTTATCGCTAATCCCGATGCACTAAAAGATAAGTGGAAAAAAGAAAAAATTGAAAGCTTGGCAATTTTGCTCAAAGGAGCTTTGGCAGCTGAGGGTATGGTGGGCTTAAAGATGAATGTCCCCCAAAAATCCCTTGAGAGCGTTTTGGACGTTTTGCCTGCCTTAAAAAATCCAACAATATCCCAGCTGTCTCAAGAAAATTGGTTTGCTTTAGAAGTGATATTAGAGGAAAAAACCGTCAAAAAAATTATTCCCGCCCTAAAACGTGCAGGGGCAGAGGGCATCATCGAATACCCGCTCAACAAAATTATCTACTGATGAACGGCAGTGATTAGTGGACGAAAGGGAACGAAAGAGAAAGAAAGGGAAAGAAAGGGAACGAAAGGGAACGACCACGGCGAACTGCAGTGGTTAGTGGTTAGTGGATAGTGAAAGACAACTACAAACGGCAGGGATCAGGGAACGAAAGGGAAAGAAAGGGAACGACCACGGCAAACGGCAGTGGTTAGTGATTAGTGAACTGCCACGGCAACGACAAAGGCTGTGGACTTGGGCGTTCACGAACGCCTGCCGAAGGGAAATCAAAGGAGGCAAAATGGAAGCTAATAAACTCATACTCGGCGACAATTTAGAAATATTGAAAACGATGAAAGCTGATAGTGTTGATCTGATCTATCTTGACCCTCCGTTTTTTAGCAATAGAAATTATGAGGTTATCTGGGGGGACGAGGGCGAGGT
>JAITBH010000040.1 GCA_031283745.1 Candidatus Ectomicrobium neotermitis
CATCCATCTTTGTGTTTTCAAAATTCAAGATAAAATTGCTGCCCTCGTTCGCGGTATTGTCGCTCTTCACGCTAAAAACTGTGTCGATCTGGTTATTGTCGAAAATATCGAAAGTGATGCTTGTAAACGTGACAGTTTTATTGCTCACATCCTTAGCCCATCTCATAATCCCACCTTCTGCCCAGTCATAGCCTGAGATGGTTAATTTAAAATTATCTTCACTACCACTTCTTTGACCATCAACAGTTTTGTTTGCATCACCAAAAGTGATCATATCGGGATCATCCTGCGACCAATGGACGAATACAATATCATTGGTAAGTTTTATTATGTTATTAGACCCGGAATAATCAAAGGAGTCTTCAAGATAGGTTTTGAGTCCCGGGAAACTTGAGACATCAACATCAGCATTAGCTTTCTGGAAATAGGCACCCCCCACAAGCAGGGCTATTGTTATAAGGATGACGGATATTAAATGTGTTTTCGCCTTCGACGGGCGTTCCACCCGAGGGACCAGGGAACGAAAGGGAAAGAAAGGGAACAAAAGGGAAAGAAAGGGAACGACCACGGCGAACGACAACCGCAACGGCGAACGGCGGACGGCAGGGATCAGGGAAAAACCACGGCGAACAGCAACGGCAACGGCAACTGCCAAACGGCGAGTTGTCGTTATTTTGTTGTTTTGCTGTTTTGCCTCTTGTTTTTTGTTGTTTATCATTGCTTTTTCCTTTTACTAACCACTATCTTTCGCCTGTAGTTATCGAGGTGGTCGTTGTCGTTTGTCGTTGTCGTTTGTCGTTGTCGTTGTCGTTTGTCGTGTCGTTTGTCGTTTGTCGTTTGTCGTGGTTGTGGTTGTGGTCGTTCCCTTTCGTTCCCTAACCCCTTTTGTTCCCTTTCTTTCCCTTGTCGTTCCCCTGTCGTTCCCTTGCCGTTCGAGAATATACGAAAAAAATTTCAAATTATCAAGACCACTAACACATATTTTTTTCACAGTTGTGTTGATGATGTGAATAATCATAACAAAAACTCTTGAAAATAGGAAATACTGTGGGGACAACTATGGGATTAAATTGTGCAAATATGAATAAAAGATGTCAAAAGGGGTCAAAAAAGGTCTAAAAAACACCCTTTTTCCATATTCAGTGGGGATAACTTTCATAGTGCCGGGCGGCTTTCATTGATTATTCACATAAAAAAGATAAAATTGGGGATAACTTAAAGACAAAACGGAGGAAACAAATGGCAGTGCTGAAAATAATTAAGTTTGGAGATGCAAAATTAAGGAAAAAGACTGCTGAGATCACAGATGTCAACCGAGAGATAGTGCTTTTGGTGATGGATATGTTTGAAACTATGTATGCCGCCCCCGGAGTTGGGCTGGCTGCCCCGCAGGTTGGGGTCTCAAAAAAGCTTTGCGTGATAGATGTCTCCCCTGAAAAGAATAGAAAATTGGTTTTGATAAACCCCGTGATAATTAAAAAAGAAATCAAGGCGGCAAATGAAGAGGGGTGCCTGTCATTTCCTGGGATATATGAAGATGTTATGAGATTTGAGGAAATTACAGTCAAATTCTTGGATATTCGGGGTCAGCTAAATGAAGTTCATGCTACCGGCCTGCTTGCTAAGGCAATTCAACACGAAGTTGACCATCTCAATGCAAGGCTCTTGATAGATCATCTGCCCGATTGGAAAAGAAAAAACATCGAAAAAGATATTCGCCGCAAAATAAGGGCGGGAAAATGGTGAGAATACTTTTCTTTGGAACCGCCGACATATCTAAACCGTTTTTGGAACGACTAATTGTGGATAAACATACAGTCTTGTGCATAACTAAGCCTGACAAACCCGCCGACAGAGGACAGAAAATCAAAATCCCCGCTGTAAAGTTACTCTCCCAGCAATTTTCCATACCATTTATTCAAGTCGAACAATGGACACCCGAAATTCTTGATGAAATTAGAGCTTTTGAACCTGATTTGGGCATCGCTGTAGCTTTTGGCAAAATTTTGCCCGAAAATGTTTTCAATTTGCCCAAATTTGGAACTGTAAACATTCATTTTTCGCTCCTGCCCAAGTTTAGAGGGGCTGCCCCTGTTCAATATGCACTGCTGAAAGGAGAATCGGAGACTGGCGTTACGGTTTTCTATGTCGAAAAGGAACTTGATACAGGCCCCATACTGGTAAGGCAGAGCCTCGAAATTGATAAGATGGACAACCTTAAAACCCTATTTGAAAAGCTTGTCCCGCTGGGGCTTGAGGCTATGGCCGAAACCTAAGAAAAGGTCAAAAAAGGGGACATAAAAGCCGAGCCGCAAGTAGGCGCGCCGAGTTTTGCCCCAACTCTTAAAAAAAGCGATGGTTTGATAGATTGGAATGAGAGCGCTCAAGACATTTTTAACAAAGTGAGAGCCTTAAACCCTTTTCCGGGAACTTGGACAACAGTTTTGAGCGGGCTTTTAGCAGGCAAAAGGATAAAAATCCTCAAGACGCAGGTTATTGATAATGAGATTTTGCACAAAGAAAGCGGGAAAGTGGGCAAAATCGTTAAAAATGAGGGTTGGACAGTGCTGTGTGCAAAAGGGGAGCTGCTGATAAAGATAGTTCAGCCTGAGAACAAGGGAAAGATAAAGGCGTGGGATTTTTTGCAAGGCGGAAAATTTTCAATTGATGACAAATTAGGCTGCATATAGGCCGCATATAATAAAGGAGTGTAAAGGAAAATGGTTACAATTTTAAGCAATGACAGTTTTCACAAAGAGGTTTTGGAGGATCAAGGGGTAGTAATTGTGGATTTTTGGGCGCCTTGGTGCGGGCCGTGCAAGATGATTTCACCAATTTTGGGTGAGTTAGCTAAAGAATATAGAGGGAAAATAAAGATTTGCAAAGTAAATACCGATAAAAACCCCGAACTGGCAGCCAATTTCCAAGTCAATTCCATTCCTTATGTCGTTTTCTTTAAGCAGGGCAAGCAGGTTGAGCAGTTTGTGGGGTTTAAGCCAAAGAAAGCAATACAAGATATAGTTGATGAAATACTCTAAAAAGGAAATTCCAATGAGATCGACCCTTACCGCTCTTGCAGCACTCCTCTTTTTTTTAACCTCATCAGCTTTTGCTCTCACAGCTCAAAATGTAGAAATCACACTCCCGCCTAACTGGAAAACCAAAACCCCAAACCCCGACAATCCGTCAATCATTCTTATAGCAGGCATCCCGGCAGCAAATGCCGACCTTTTTGTTATGGATGCCCCGCCTCAAAAACCCTCTAAGCCTCAGCGGAGGGTTTTTTCTATTAAGGCTGAGTTTGGCAACGATGACATTAACCCCATAGTCAATATCTATAAAATGGACGCTGACGGGCAGGGGGTCGATGAGTTCATAGCTGCTCAAACGCTCAATTATCGTGTGCAGGCTAATGCGAAAGTCTGGGAAACCAAAGACAACTATATACTTGCCTCCTATCAAGACGGTATAAGAACAATAAAGCAGCTTGAATTTTTTTATGTAAAAGACGACAAACTTTATGTGTTGATCTTTGCGGCAAGGCAGTCGACTTTTGACAATCACAGACATATTTTTGACCAGATAAACAAGTCGCTAAAAATCAAATAAGGAGACAGCTATGACAAATCAATATGACGTAATAATAGTAGGGGGCGGGCCGGCGGGCCTTAGCGCCGCCATTTATTCGGCAAGGGCAAAGCTCAAAACTTTGCTTATTGAGAGTGCTGCCTGCGGGGGTCATTTGATTATCACAGACAGGATTGAAAACTATCCGGGATTTCCTCAAGGGATAAACGGATTTGATTTGGCTATGCAGTTGGAAGATCAGGCAAAGGAGTTTGGCGCCGAGATTATTATCGATGAGATTGTCGAAGTTCGGGACGGGGCAGTTAAAACCATCACAACTACTACTAATGTATATAAAGCGGCGGCTGTTATCGTTGCCGCAGGAACACAGGTAAAGCAGCTAAATGTTCCGGGCGAGCGGGAATTTGTCGGCAAAGGGGTGTCTTATTGTGCTGTTTGCGATGCACCTTTCTTTAGAGGAAAGGCTGTGGCGGTGATCGGGGGCGGGGATTCGGCGCTTCAGGAGGCAATTTATCTGACGAAGTTTGCCGGCCGCGTGACAATCATTCACAGACGGGACAAATTAAGAGCAGGCAAATCCCTTGTCGACAAGTTTTTAAGCCTCCCAAACGCTGAGATCATCTATAACGCAACAATTGACGCAATCGCCGGGGCTGATAAAGTCAATAAGGCGGTGATAAAAAACCTTGAAGGCGTAAAAAGCGATCTTTTGGTGGACGGGGTGTTTGTTTTCATTGGGCTTGTGCCAAACAGCGGGCTGTTTTCTTTTTTAGCGCTTGATGAAAACGGTTACATTATCACTGACGAGAATATGAAAACCTCAAAAAAGGGCTTTTTTGCCTGCGGGGACATTAGAAAGAAAAGTTTGAGGCAAATTGTTACGGCCGCCTCAGACGGGGCAATTGCGGCGATGTCAGTTGAAAAATATGTGGAGGAGCTGTGAACTTAAATTTTGCAAAGGTCTCAATTAAGAGGCCTACCTTCATTTTGTCGCTTTTGTCGGTGTTGATAATTTTAGGCATAGCGGCTTATCGGCAGATGAGCTTAGCGATGTATCCCGATGTCGAGATTCCTTATGTGTCGGTAACCATTGAATATGACGGGGCGGATCCGGAGGAAGTTGAGGAGCTGATAACGCGTCCGATTGAGGATGCGATAAGCAGCGTGGCGGGTTTAGCACACCTTTATTCTATAAGCGAGCAAAGCTATAGCGTGGTTTTTGGGCAGTTTGACCTTGATGTCAACCCCGAAACCGCCTTGGCTGATGTTAGAGATGCGGTGAGCAGGGCGCAAAAGCAGCTTCCTACCTCTGGAGTTGACCCGGCGGTTATCGAGCAGTTAGACCCAAACAGTATGCCTATCTCAACGATAAGCCTTAAATCGGAGACGATGACACCCAAAGAGCTTTATACCTTTGCAAACAATACCGTCTCTTTAGACCTTTCCCGCGTCAATGGTGTTGCAAGGGTGGATATTGTTGGCGGGGTGGTGCGGGAAATACATATAAATGTAGATAGAGACAAGCTCTACGATTACCGCCTCACACTCTCAAGAATTGCCTCAAATATCGCATCAAACAGTCTAAATGTCCCTGTTGGGGATATTCCGCAGGGGCCGGTGGAGCTGACTTTTAGGTCTTTGGGGCAGTTTAAGAGCCTTGACGATATATCTAATACCATCGTCAACTTCAGCGGAAACGATATTCCCGTAACCGTAAAAGATTTGGGGGTGGTGGTTGACGATGTGCAAAAAGAGCAAAACAGAGTGCGTATTTCTGAAAGGGAAAACGGGCAGATGAAAACCAGCTCCGGGGTGCTTTTGCGGGTATATAAACAGTCGAAATACAATGAGGTCAAGCTTGCCGATGATATTCAAAGTAAAGTCAGAGAGTTGAACACAAAGTATTCGCTGATGTCAGCAAAACCTTCTATGTCTGTGCTTACGGACAATGCCTCAATGGTGAGGTTGATGTTGGGGGATACAAGGCAGACGATTTTTCTGGGGATCATTCTTGCCGTTTTGGTGGTCTACTTTTTCTTGGGCAGCTGGCGGTCGACATTTATAACCGCTTTAGCCCTGCCAAATAGCTTAATCGGGGCTTTTGTTTTCATGTATGTTTTCGGCTTTTCCATAAATGTCATCTCTTTGATGGCAATCTCTTTAGCTGTGGGGCTGCTCATTGACGATGCGATTGTGGTTAGAGAAAACATTTATCGGCACTATCAAGAAGGAAAAACGCCGATACGAGCCGCAATCGATGGAACAAATGAGGTTACGATGGCTGTGATAGCTACTACGAGTGCTGTTATATCGGTGTTTCTGCCGATCTCTTTTATGAGCGGAATGGTGGGCAAGATGTTTATGGAGTTTGGGCTGACTGTGGTCTTTGTGATGATTATCTCTATCCTTGACGCACTGACTATTGCACCGATGCTTTCGGCATATATCATCAATGATCACGATAAAGGCAAAAAAATCAGCCCCGCCCAGCAAAAAGCTGTCGCTTTTATTCACAAACTGACTTTGGACTGGTTTTCTAAGGTTTATTCGGCAGTCGACAATTTCTATATCGCGGCGGTGCGTTTAGTTTTGAGGCATAAACTAAAAACAATCTTGATAACGGCACTGGTGTTTACAGCAGCACTGCTGATAGCTTTCAGGCTAAAGGTGAATTTTATGCCCAACATAAATCTCGGGCAGTTTTATATCTCAATTCAAGCTGAGGCAGGGGCAGATTTAGATGCCACCGATAAGTATGCCTCTGAGGTTGAGGCGATACTCTTAAATGACCCCAATGTCGACTTTTCTTTTACCACGGTAGGCAATAGCAAAGCCCAATATAATCAAGCGTCCATCTATGTGAGAATGGTCGATAAGCCAACGATGACCACTGAGGATTTTCAAAACCTCATAAGGTCAAAAATGGCAGGCAAACTTGGCAATGCGAGCATGTCTTTTGCGACTTCGGTGGGTTTGTCAGGCGGGCAGAGCCAAGTGATGTATAACCTTGTGGGGGATACGCAGAGCAAGTTGGCTGAGGTTGAGAGTGTGTTGATAGAGAGGTTTAGGCAGATTCCGAGCTTTGTTGACCTCAATACAAACTATATGCAGGGCAACCCTGAGTTCCAGATAAATTTTAATTTTGAGCAGATGAATAAGTTAGGCATCAATTCCGTAACTGCGGGCAATGAGTTGAGGTCTATGGTGGCGGGCAATATCGCCGCTCAATATAGA
>JAITBH010000128.1 GCA_031283745.1 Candidatus Ectomicrobium neotermitis
CATAATGCAGGGCTATCTCAATACGATGATGTTAAAGCAGATGAAAGAGATTTCGCCAACAATGCAGCTAGCGGAACTTGCAAACAATAAGATTAGTAAGGACAAGAATTTTGCTTGGGCTGAGTCAGGTCCTTGGCACTCAAGATTCCAATATGGCTCACTTGAGGAGATCCGTTTTTGGAAGCCACGTTATTATCAAGCTATAGAGGACATCAAAGAGGAACTCAGGCTCACGGTTTCAAACAATCCAGATGCGATTATCATCATTATGAGTGATCACGGTCCAACGTTATTAGGAGATGCAAAACGAATGTATCCAACCATGCCTAACGATATGGAAATAAAGCCGATACATTTCCGCGACACTTACGGGGCGTTCATGGCTATCCGCTGGCCTGACAAAGTAAGAGCAAGCAAATATGATAAAGACTTCGTCATAACGCAGGACTTATTTCCGATAGTTTTTGCCTATCTTTATGACTCGCCAATACCATTGAAATATAAGATCAAAAACACAGTCGTTGAGATAAGAGGACATCAATTTGATAAAGGAAAGATGATCAAATAAAGATCAAAAAGGAGAAAATATGCAGGCAGTCATTCTTGCGGCAGGTTTAGGTTCGAGGCTTAAAGATAAAACTCAGTTTATGCCAAAAGGTTTTATTGAGTTTGACGGAACAGCGATTGTTGAGACATCAATCAAAAAGCTCATCAAAGCTGGAATTGCCGAAATTATTATCGGAACCGGTCACTGTGCTGCCTATTATGAGGACTTGGCCAAAAAATATCCCATCATCAAGACGATAAAAAACCCCGATTATGCAAATACAGGCAGCATGGCGACCCTCGATTGTTGTGCGGGGCTGATAAATCAAGACTTCCTGCTGCTTGAATCAGACCTGATCTACGATTATGCGGGCCTGCTTGTTTTAATAAATGACCGCAAGCCCAATATCGTTTTGTCATCTGGTGCCACAAACTCAGGCGATGAGGTTTATATTCAAGCCTCCCCGCTGCCAAAAATCCCAAACACTGCAGTTTTAGAACAGGTTTCAAAGAAAAAAGAGGAACTTGGCACAGTTTTTGGAGAGCTTGTCGGCATTTCTAAACTTTCGCTTAAAACCCTCACAGCCATGAGGCAAAACTATGCTCAAAATAAGTCCTCTTTGCCCAAACTTGATTATGAAAAAGCTTTGGCTGACATTTCCTGCCCCGCTTTGCCCATTTTTGTGAGAAAAATTGACGATTATGCTTGGCGGGAAATTGACGATGACAATCATTTGCACATTGCCCAGCAAGAAATTTATCCCCGCATACTTGAGCGGGAAGCTTTATATGCCGTCAAGCGGGAAGTTCTGCTAAATCCCGGTCCCGCTACCACTACTGACAGCGTTAAATATGCCCAAGTTTGTCCCGATATATGCCCCCGCGAGGAGGAATTTGGCGAGATTATGGGACAGATAACCAAAGATCTCTCATCTATGGCGGGCAAAGGCGACATCAAAACTGTTCTGTTTGGCGGCTCAGGCACTGCTGTCGATGAGGCAATGATCTCATCGTGCGTGCCAAAAGATGGGCGGCTTTTGATCGTTAACAATGGTGCTTATGGGGCAAGAATTGCTCAAATTGCCTCTATCTACCAGCTCAAATTTGAGGTTTTTAACAGTTCGAGCTTTGCAGCAATTGATGTGGATGTGCTCAAAAAAGTCTTGCTCAATGGGAAATTTACTCATTTGGCTATTGTCTACCACGAAACTACTACGGGTTTGCTAAATCCTGTCCCAGAAATTTGCCGTTTTTGCCGTCAAAACGGTATTGTTACCATAGTCGATGCGGTCAGTGCTTTTGCCGCTATACCTATAGATATGTATCAAGACGGCATAGACTTTATGTCGTCAACCTCAAACAAGAACATTCAGGGCATGGCTGGCGTAGCCTTTGTTTTCTGTCAGCAGAAATCTTTAGAAAGGATCAAAGATTATCCGCCCCGCAACTTTTACTTAGACCTTTATTCCCAATACATTCATTTTGAAAAAACCAAGCAAACCCGCTTTACCCCGCCAGTTCAAACGCTTTATGCGCTCAGGCAGGCAATTATTGAAACTAAGGTTGAAACTATACCAAGGCGCTATGAGCGATACATAAAATGTTGGCAGGAGTTAGTCAAAACGGTCAAAGCACTGGGTCTTGAGATGTTAGTGCCCATAAAAGATCAGTCAAAACTTATAACTGCTATAGTGGAACCCGCCTCGCCGAGCTACGATTTCGGCAAATTTCACTCACTTGCCCGCTTGAGGGGTTTTACAATTTATCCGGGCAAACATTCGGAGGCTAACACTTTCCGCATAGCCAATATCGGGGATATACAGCCTCAAGAAATGAAAGAGTTTTGCGTTTTTCTTAAACAATACATGGAGGATTTACTATGAAAAAAACAATTTATCTGGGCATAAGCGGGGAAATTGTCCATCCCGGCATAATCAACATAATCACGGAGGGGGCAAAGAGAGGGGAGGTTTTGGTGGGCTTGCTTTCAGATTCGGCCATCGCCTCGCATAAACGCCTGCCTTATCTAAACTATGAGCAAAGGAAAAATGTCATAGAAAACATCAAAGGGGTGGCTCGGGTTGTGCCTCAAGAGGAGTGGTCTTATGTTCCAAATCTCTATAAGTATAAACCTGATGCCATTATTCACGGCAGTGATTGGCAAACGGGGTTTATGAGCAAAGAACGGGATAGGGTGATTGCGGCGATGAAAGAGCTGCACGGGGAGATAATAGAGATTCCATATACGCAAGGCATAAATTCGATAGCGATGAGAGAGGCAAACCGTTTGATAGGCACAACCCCTGATATTCGCTTAAAGTCCCTTAGACGCTTGATAGACCTAAAGAAGGTAGTCCGCATAATGGAAGCCCACTCAGGGCTGTCGGGCTTGATCGTCGAAAATCTCCAAATTCAAAAGGAGGACGGTCCCCACTTTTTTGATGGTATGTGGTCGTCAAGTTTGACCGACTCGGCAAGCAAGGGCAAGCCCGATATTGAGGCAGTAGACTTAACCACCCGCCTTCAAGATCTGACCAATATCCTTGAGTGCACCACCAAACCGATTATTTTTGACGGCGACACCGGAGGAAAGGCTGAACATTTTACTTTCACTGTCCGCACTCTTGAGCGAAATGGGGTTTCGGCTGTCATTATTGAGGACAAAGTCGGCTTAAAGAAAAATTCCCTCTTTGGCACTCAGGTAAAACAAGAGCTTGCCCCGATAGAGGACTTTTGTGCAAAGATTGAGGCAGGCAAAAATGTTCAAGTTACCAAAGAGTTTATGATCATTGCCCGCCTTGAGAGTTTGATAGCGGGCTATCCCGTTTCGGACGCTCTTATTAGGGCAAAGGCTTTTGTGAAAGCTGGGGCTGACGGGATTATGATACACAGCAAGGAAAAGGAAGGGGCAGATATAAAGGAATTTTGTGCAGCTTTTAGAAAAGAATACGAGAATATCCCTATCGTTTTGGTGCCTACTACCTACAATCAGTTCACCGAAAAAGAGCTTGCTGGGTGGGGTGCAAATGTCGTCATTTATGCAAATCATATGTTAAGGGCTTCCTACCCCGCTATGCTAAATGCAGCCAAAACCATTCTTGAAAATGAACGCAGCCTTGAGGCAGACAAAATTTGTATGCCGATAAAGCAGATTTTAGAGTTAATACCGGGGGGTAAATAATGATTACGCCAGCTTTTTTTTATGCTCAGTGCATCAAAAACGGGGTGGGGTTCTTTAGCGGAGTGCCTGATTCCTTATTGAAAAGCTTCTGTGCCTACATTACCGATAAGTGCCATTACAGAAATCATATTGTTGCGGTAAACGAAGGGGCAGCAGTGGCGCTTGGGGCGGGCTATCACCTTGCAACGGGCAAAATTCCTTTGGTTTATATGCAGAACTCGGGCATAGGCAATGCCATAAACCCGCTTTTGTCTCTTGCAGACAGCGATGTTTATCAGATACCGATGATCTTGGTGGTGGGCTGGAGGGGTAGACCGGGCGTTAAAGATGAGCCGCAGCATATAAAGCAAGGGAAGGTTACTCTTGAAACTTTTGACGCACTCAAAATCCCTTATGCTGTAATTGGAAGTGATGATGATGCACTCAGAGGGCAGATGGCAGAGGCTTTTGAATATATAGGTAAACACAGTGCACCCTATGCTTTTATCGTTGAAAAAGATGTTTTTGCACCCTACACTTTGCAAAGTAGCACATATGACAATAAGGCGCAGATGAGTCGTGAGGAGGCAATTGAGGTAGCAATAAGCCTCTCAAATCTCAAAGAGGCATTTATCGCCACCACCGGAATGGCATCCCGCGAACTTTACGAAACCCGTTTGCGGCTGAAAATGAACTCAGAGCGGGATTTTCTGACTGTCGGGTCGATGGGTCATTGTGCACACATCGCACTTGGGGCAGCTTTGGCAAAACCCGATGTCCGTTTTACCTGCCTTGACGGCGATGGGTCTCTGCTGATGCACTTAGGCGCTATGGCTGCTGTGGGTGCCAAAAAACTCTCCAACTTTAGGCATATTCTCTTAAACAATTGTGCCCATGACTCAGTGGGAGGTCAGCCGACAATAGCCCCATCGGTAAATTTCGGTGCTTTAGCTAAGGCAGTGGGCTATAAAGAGGTCTATCGGGCAGTTTCGATAAATGATTTGCGGAACATTTGCCTAAAAACTAAGGAGAGAATTGAAGGGGGTTCCATCTTTATTGAGGTGCTTGTCCGCAAGGGAGCCAGAAAGAATTTGGGGCGCCCCCAGAGCAGTCCTGTCGACAACAAAAAGGCTTTTATGTCGTTTCTT
>JAITBH010000137.1 GCA_031283745.1 Candidatus Ectomicrobium neotermitis
CAGACTGCCTCAAGCAAATCTTTGGTTTTGGGCATGCGGGAAATGTGGGGGCAGGGCTGGGCATATGACAGTGCTTATTTAGACGATGTAGACAAAGTTTCTGTTGACGATATTTATAGAGTTTCAAATGAGATTTTTGACCAAAAGTCTTTTACTGTGGTCATAAAGTGAAGAGGGGTGTTGTTGTTTTGCTCCTCTTTCTTTTTGCCTGCTCAAATCAATCCTCAAAAACAGTTTTACCCGCCTCAGAAAATGAAAAATACGGCGACGCTTTTATTGTTGCAGATCTAAGCGATGCCTCTTATCTAAACCCCATCCTTGCAAGCGACACATCCTCATCACAAATCAATTCGATGATTTTTAACGGGCTAATCAAGTATGACAAAGACCTAAAAATTGTCGGCGACCTTGCCGAAAGTTTTCAGGTCTTAGATGACGGTTTAGTTTTAATTTTTAAGCTGAGGAAAAACATTGTCTGGCATGACGGTCAACCTTTTACTGCCCGCGATGTCGAGTTTACTTACAAAGCCCTGATAAACCCTGATGTCCAAACCCCTTTTTCATCGATGTATCTGCTCGTCAAAGACTTTATTGTTGTTGACGATTACACGATAAAGATAGTCTATGACAAACCTTTTGCCCCAAACCTTGAAAGCTGGGGCATGGGCATAATTCCAAAACATATTTTTGAAGGCAGCGATATAAACACCTCGCCCGCTAACCGCAAACCCATCGGCACAGGTCCATATAAGCTTGACACTTGGGACCCAGATCAAAAGATAGTTTTGATAGCTAATGATGATTATTTTGAGGGCCGCCCTTTTATAGATAGGTATATCGTAAGGGTTGTGCCAGACCAAAGCGTCCAGTTTTTTGAGCTAAGAAATGAAAGCCTTGACGCTGTTTCTTTATCTCCCGATCAGTGGAATGCTTATGATTCATTTTTTACCCATTACGATAAGTTCAGGCAGCCAATGTTTTCCGTAACTTTTCTGGGCTTTAATATGCGTAAAAAACCTTTCGACGATAAACGGTTTAGGCTTGCAATAGAGTATGCGGTCAATAAAGACGATATTGTTAAAGGTGTTCTTTTGGGTTTTGGCAGCAAGGCAAACTCCCCTTTTCCTCCGCAAAGCTGGGCGGCAAACAATGAAATTGCCCAGTCTCAATATGACCCGCAAAAGGCTTTAGAGCTTCTTAAAGAAATAGGTTTTGAGGATATAGACAATGACGGCTGGCTTGAATATCAAGGCAGCCCTTTTTCTTTTTCTATCACAACCAATCAAGGAAATAAGCAAAGGGAGCTTTCAGCTCAAATTATTCAAGAAAACCTAAAAAAGATTGGGATAAAAACCAGCATTCGCATAATAGAGTTCTCCACTTTCATCAATCAATATATCGCTAAAAGAGATTTTGATGCCCTCATAATGGGCTGGTCGCTTACTCTTGACCCCGACCAGCACGACCTGTGGCATTCAAGCCAGATGGGAGAAAAGCAATACAATTTTCTGTCCTATAAAAATCAGCGGGTTGACGAACTTTTGGTCTATGGGCGGAGCGTTTTTGATGTTCAGAAACGAAAAAGAGCCTACTATGAGATACAAGAGATTATGCGGCAAGACCCCCCGTGCATATTTTTATATTTCCCCGATAGTTTAGAGGCGCTGCACAAACGTTTTGAGGGGATTGAGCCTGCCCCATCGGGCATTTATCACAACTTTATCAAGTGGTATGTCCCAAAAACCCAGATGAAATATGGGATGGGCGAAATTTAGATTAAGGAGCCAAAAGTGTTGAGTTATGTATCAAGACGGCTGTTATATTCCATACCTATTATTATCGGTATCACCCTGATAACCTTTTTCATTATGTATTGGACTCCCGGAAAACCTACCGATGTTTCAATGGAACTAAACCCCAAAATATCAGCAGAGGCAAAAGAGAGGCTCTTAAAACTCTATGGCTTAGATAAACCTGTCTATGAGCAGTATTGGAATTGGCTGAGGCGAATTGCGGTTTTAGATTTTGGCAACTCTTTTAAGGACGGCATTCCTGTGATAAGCAAAATTGCACAAAGGCTTCCTGCCACACTTTTGCTCAACTTTTTATCGTTGGGCTTCATTTTTATAGGTGCAACGCTCATCGGGGTGGTTTGTGCGGTAAAAAAAGGGGGTTTTTGGGATAGGTTTCTAACTTTTCTTGTCTTTCTGGGGTTTTCAACTCCATCTTTTTGGGCTGCCTTAATTTTGATGATAGTTTTTGGCTTATGGCTGGGCTGGTTGCCAATTTCCGGGATAGTTTCATTTCGTTTTTATGAGCTTTCCACTCTCGGCAAGGTTTTAGACCTAACTAAGCACCTCATTTTGCCCGTTTTTGTCTCAAGCATTGCCTCTCTTGCAGCCCTTTCAAGATATGTTCGCTCAAGTTTGATGGACACATTAAAGCAGGACTATATAAAGACAGCTTATGCAAAGGGTTTAAGCCAAAAAGATGTTGTCTTTGGGCACGCGCTAAAAAATGCACTCCTGCCGCTTATAACCATTCTTTGCCTCTCCATTCCCGGACTTATCGGTGGGAGCTTTATTATCGAGACAATTTTTTCTTATCCGGGCATGGGCAGATTGGGTTATGAGGCAATTATTGCCCGCGATTACCCTGTGATTATGGGCATCGGCATTATTTCAGCTTTTCTGACTTTAGCGGGAAATATTGCAGCCGATATTTTATATGCCGTTGCTGACCCGAGGATAAGATACAAATGAAAAAATTGATCTCAGACAATTCATCTTTTTTGGGGCTGATTTTTATAGGGCTGATAATTTTAAGTGCTGCTCTTGCACCGCTTTTGACCTCTTATGACCCATCGGCTCAAGATTTAACTCAAAGGCTCTTGCCCCCAAGTTTTGCCCATATCTTTGGCACTGATGATCTGGGGCGGGATGTTTTTTCAAGAATAATTTATGGCTCAAGGGTGTCGATGACAGTGGGTTTTTTTGCAGTGATTATGACGCTTATTATTGGGGCAACTTTGGGGATAGTTTCGGGCTATTTTGGAGGGTGGATAGATTCCGTTTTGATGAGGTTTACAGACATAATGCTGTGCTTTCCTACCTTCTTTTTAATCTTGCTTATCATTGCTTTCTTTGAGCCAAGCATAGTCAATGTGATGATAGTTATCGGGCTTACCTCGTGGACGGGATTAGCAAGAATAGTCAGGTCTGAGGTGCTGAGCGTGCGTGAAAGGGAGTTTATACTTGCCTCGCAGATGCTTGCCGTCAGCAAAAAGCGGCTATTTTTTGTCCACATTCTCCCAAACATCATCTCGCCGATAATTGTCTATTGTGCTGTCGGCATAGGCTCGGCAATACTCACAGAATCGGGCTTATCTTTTTTGGGTTTAGGTGTTCAGCCCCCTACCTCATCGTGGGGTCAGATTTTAAGCGGGGGCAAAGACTATATTTATAGTGCTTGGTGGCTTTCAGTTTTTCCCGGTGTGATCATTTTGTTTACCGTTTTATCGTTTAACCTGATAGGCGAAACCTTGAGGGACATCTTTGATCCAAAGGAAAGGGTATGAACATTTTGTCAGTCCGCAACCTCTCTATCGATTACCGTTCATCTTTTGGCACTGTTTGCGCCGTTAAAAATGTCAGCTTTGATGTTAAAAAAGGAGAGACTTTTACCATTGTGGGCAGATCAGGGGGAGGTAAAAGTTCCATTGCATCGGCTATTATGGATTTGACCACGATAGACGGAGGGGAAATAAAGTCAGGGGAGATTTTTTATAAGGGGCAGGATTTGCTCAAGATGAGCCAAGCAGAAAAAAGGGCAGTCAAAGGAAAGGAAATATCGATGATCTTTCAAGACCCGAACTCCTATCTAAACCCTCTCATAAAGGCGGGCAGGCAGATAGAGGAGAGTTTTATTGTCTGTCATCCTAAAGCTTCTAAGTCTGAAATTGCTCAAAAAATCGAGGAAACTTTGGAGAGAGTTGAACTTAAAGATGTCGACAGGATTTATAACTCTTACCCTCATCGGCTTTCTGGAGGACAAAAGCAAAGAATTTTGACAGCGATGGCTATCATCAATAATCCTCAGCTTCTCATAGCTGATGAGCCAACCACTGGGCTTGATGCTGATGTTCAAAAAAAGATTTTGGATTTAATCAAAGGTTTGAAAGTCTCGCTGGGGCTGACAGTAATAATGATTACTCACAATATGAAAGTCGCCCAAGCCTACTCAGACACTGTCGTTGAAATAAAAGAAGGGCAATTAAATGTGCCCCAAACGCTCAACTCTTGTAGCTTTCACCCATAGAAGTTTCGTTTCAATATGTAAGGAATGCTCTCAACAATATCGCTGGCAATAAGTCCGTTCCACTTATCCTCTGCAGCTTTCTCTCCTGCTAAACCATGAACCCACACACCAAACTTTGCCGCCTCAAACAACTCTTTTTGCAGGTTTTCCGCTTTTGCCGCCCTTTTAGTGGCACAAAAAGCTGCGATTATCCCGCTTAAAACATCTCCGCTGCCCGCAGTTGCCATCGCTGGCAATCCGCTTGAGTTTATGTATTCATCTTGTCCATTTGTGACAATGGTTTTATGCCTCTTTAGCACCAAAACAAGATTGTTTTCTTTGGCAAATTGAGCTGCCAAAATATGCCCATCAGCCTTTATTTGAGCTATGGGGAGATTAATTAAGCGGGCAAATTCCCCCTCATGAGGGGTAAGTATCAGCTTTGCTTTGACATTTCTTAGCCTGTCTGAGTGATTTGCAAATGAAGATAATCCCGAAGCGTCTATCACTACGGGGAGAGGGGTGTTTGAAATTATCTCAACTATCAGGTCTGCTGTTTGCAGGCTTTCAATAAGACCGGGCCCGATAATTAAAGCCGAGACCTTTCTTTTGCCCGCATAATCCAAAATATCTTGAGCGTTTTTATAGGCAAAAAACAGTGTCTCAGGTTTAGACATCGCACACGCTGTAGGCAAAAAATCCTCTAAAACCCCATAAGTTACCAGCCCCGCACCTGTCCGCAGAACACTTTGACAGCACAAAACCCCCGCACCGGGCATATACTTTGACCCCGCTATCACCAAGACATGGCCATAATCATACTTGTGGCTTTCATCCTCTCTTTGGAGCTTTTGTGCAAAAGCTTTTATCTCGCTTTCAATCATTGTTTTCTCCTTTATTTTCTCTTGCAGGCAGCAAATAGTTTTTTGTTTAGATGAACTACTTTATAGCTGGGATTAGCGTCCTTTATTAAAGCTTCCATTACCTCTGGGTCGTCTGGCAAATGATATGTAGATAGTGCCAATTTAGGGGCAAATTCTTTTAGAACATTTCTTGCGCCTTTAAGCATATCCCGCTCCGCACCCTCTATGTCAGATTTTATGAAGTCGACTCTTTTTAGATTTTGTTTGTTGGCAAAGTTGTCAAGAGAGGTGATTTGTATTTTTTCAACTTCGCCGCTTGATATGCTCATATTCTTAACAATGGTATTTCCAAGCGGAGAAGAATGGTTTATCGATATGAACATCTCAAGCTCTCCGTCAGTTGAGCCAAGCCCTTTCTTTACTGGAAAAATTCTCCCCCCCCCCATTAGAAGTATTGTTTAACTCGGCTGTTTCTTGTAATGATTTAAATATATCTGAGGCTGGCTCAAAGGCATATGCTAATGCATCTCGTGAGGCGGCATATGCACTAAAATCTCCTATCCATGACCCAGCGTCTATAACAATATCTCCAGCTTTTACTGTAACGTCAAAATTTTCATCTGTATATCCATAAGGTCCTTCATACATAAAATTGTCAAGTCTTCTGACTAATTTGGCGGGATATTTATCGTCAAAAAACAAACTAAACAAAAATGTATCGTGAAAAACATTATTAAAAGTAACGGCATCATTAGAGTTCAAATTCAGGAGAAGAGCCCCGTTAAAATTAAAAATTGTTTTTCCGCCCATCTTTTGTAGCCATATTCTTGGAAAATTTGAGGATGTGACTCCGTATTTATTTCTTTTAAGGAAATTCAGGACTTCGTCTTTTTTTTCAAGTCCAGCAGTCCATTGAGGCTCATTTTCTAATATCTCTATCAAAGCCTGCGTAAGTTTTTTGCTCTTATTGCCAAGTTCAGAAAATCTCATAGTAATGGGAACCCATAGTTTATATGGCACCATAAGAACTATAGATCTCAACAAACGGCTTTGACTTGCCCGCTCAACAAGGTTACTTTTGAACATACTCATAATTTACTCCTCCTTTTTTTTGAGTTTTTACTCCCTTTCTAATGTGATGACCGCTATTTCGCTTGTGCTAAACAGTCTCATCGGGGGACCCCATAAACGGGTTCCTGAGGTGATATAAAGAATGGATTTTCCTATTTTGTATATCCCATAGTTGTATTGCATAAAGAACTTCCTAACTATCCACACGGGAGGAATTTGACCTGCATGGGTGTGGCCGGATAGCTGGATGATGTCGGCATATTTGCCTGCAAAGTTAAAAGTTTCGGGTCTGTGGCTTAAAAATAGAGTGGGGTATCTCTTGTCAACTGCAAGAGCCTGCTCTATTTTTTTGTCATTTCTCCAGCTTTTGTCATTTATGCCTGCAACATTTATCGTATTTTTTACCAAAACGTTTTCATCGTCTAAAACCTTTACGCCCAATTTCCCAAACATCTCATAAAAAGGCTCAGCCCCTAAGAAATACTCATGGTTACCTGTAACGGCAAAAATCCCATAAGGGGCATGGAGCTTTGCAAAACCATAGTTTAGAAACTCATCATTTTTGTTGATGTCTATGTCTATGATGTCTCCAACAAAAACAATCATATCAGGCTTTAAGCCGTCAACTTTGTCAAAAATAGCGTTTATGTCTGCGGGTTTAGTGATGGCGTTAATGTGCAGGTCGGCAAGCTCGATAACTCTTAAAGAGGGGACGGGGAGATTTGGGACTTTGATATTGACCTCTTTGATGTTTAGAAAGGTTGCAAAATTTATAAACGCCGCCATAGACAAAATGAGGCTTAAAGCGATAGCTACTATTGTCGAATAAAAGCCAAAGGACTTAATGCGGACTAAGAGGTTTAGCAAGTTCAATACATCGTTTAGTATGAAAACGCA
Organism: Candidatus Ectomicrobium neotermitis; assembly: GCA_031283745.1. Classification (GTDB taxonomy): domain Bacteria; phylum Elusimicrobiota; class Endomicrobiia; order Endomicrobiales; family Endomicrobiaceae; genus Ectomicrobium; species Ectomicrobium neotermitis. The sequence continues at coordinate 7,128 of JAITBH010000137.1, forward strand.
TATGGTTATTGCAAAGCACCCCATCAAGATATAAGCCCCCGAAGCGATAGACGATATAAATGCGGGCATACCGTGCCGAACCGTTAACTGCACAACTA
>JAITBH010000124.1 GCA_031283745.1 Candidatus Ectomicrobium neotermitis
GCAACAATAGATTTGGCAATAAAAGTTATTCAAAAAGCTGCCTTATCGCTCTGATGAGATTGAGGTTTTGTTTATTATCAAGCGGGTCGGACGGAAACTGTGCCATTGTTGAAACGGACAAAACGGCAGTCTTGATAGATTTCGGACGGCCCGCTTCCTATATAAAGGAAAGCTTGGCAACCATTCACTTGGACATAAAGAAAATTTCAGGAGTTTTGATCACCCACATGCACACCGATCATCTCAGCCCCGCAGGCTTTAACTTCTTAATCAAAAACCAAATACCTATTTATTTTCACAAAACCGTTTTGGACGATGTTTATGAACGTTTTGGCAACAAAGTGGATGACTGCAATGCAAAAATTTATGACGACAAGTTTGAGATAGGCAATATCTGCATAAGCCCTTTTGATGTCTATCACAAAGATTCGACAGTCAATAAAACGCTTGGCTTTACTCTTTCAGCAAAGGTTGACGGCAGGATATACAAGATAGGTTATATTACAGACACTGGGAAAATTACAGAAGGGATAAAAAAAGCACTTTCTGACAGCAATATTTTGGCTATAGAATCGAACTATAACAGGGAAATGTTAGATGCAAGCGACAGACCTTATGAAAACAAAAAGTGGGTTTTAAGTGATTATGGTCATTTGGCAAATGAGGACGCAGCACAAGCAATGTGCGATATAAAAGATATGTCATCAACACAAGACAGCCTCAAGTATGTTTTTTTGGCTCATATAAGCAGGCTCCACAATAATGGGCAGACAGCCCTAAAAACCGCTAAAGATTTTATGCTCAACCGAAAGCTCAACGGAATAAACCTTTTTGTAGCTCCAAACAGCCGCAAAAGCAGGTCAATACTGATCGGCCGGTAGCCGGAACGGCAGGGGCTGCCTTCGGCGGGCGTTCCACCCGGACGGCTTTGCAGGCGTTCCACCTGAGGGGTTAGGGAAAGAAAGGGGAAAAAAGGGAACGGAAGGGAACTGCCACAACCACGGCAACTACAACTACAACTACAACTACAACAGCAACTCAACGACAAAGCCAAACCCCCGCCGCCTGCGACGGCACCCCCTTTAGAAAGGGGGCTTTGCTCCCGCCGAACAGAATGGCGGGCAACATCATAAAAAAACCCCCTGCTACTGAAAGCAGGGGGTTTTTGTTTTTGATGATACGCACTACACAATCGAAAATGTCATTACTTCTCTATTGCATATCCTGCGCCCTTATTTACAAGTCTCCAAGAAGAACTACCATAGACTCCCGTAGTTTCTGTAAGACTTTCCCCCAATTTAGCTTCTTTTACATATAAATCATACCAAACATACTCCGACCTCAATTTAGCTTCTTGGCCTGTATGAGCGTACTCAACAGAAATTTCGCTGGCAGCCCACTTAAGAATTGCTTTTATGTATAAATCACCGCCACCAGGAGCATGTGCAAGATTATGCAAAATAACTTCAGTGCTATGCGGCTTTCCAACACCGCCTTTGTAGTCTTTTTCTTCCCTGCCCTCCTTGACTTCTTTGAGGTATTTATCAATAAGAGCCGTTGATTTTGTTTTCAGGTATTCTTTATAAAAATCATGCCCTATTTCACCTTTAGTCAAATCCAATAACTCCAATGGAGTTATTTTTTTGTCATCAGGAAAATTACTTTTTTTAATGAATTCATAAATACCCTCTTTACACGCAGCGGTTGTTAATAAATACAAATTTGCAGACTCAGGGATTGTTAATGCTTTGTTCTCATCTAATGTCCCCAGCTCATCTTTTTTGATACTGCTTTTTGAAAAAACTTCATCATAACTGATCATTGTTTCCTCCTTTATTTATTCTTGATATTTATTAACTCCAATATCAAGTAGTTTTAAGTATTTGTAAACATTAAAATCTTCTGCAGGGGATAAACAACGAAGGCGAGCAGGTCCGTTAGCGGGGGGAAGGAAGAGAAGTCATATATAGATACAAACATTCCAACACGAAACAACACCAAAACATCTAATCTGAATCAGTTATAGCATATATAATAATCCTTACATAACATACAAATATGTGCTGAAAACTTGATGCCCATCCCGCTGTCATTTAAGTGCAATCGCAATCTACCAGCTCGTTTCCGTTAATCAAAATATCCCCCTCACGCCTCCAGCACAATGCCCCATATTCTTACGGAGTATGTTTGGTGTGATTTATGTTTTTTTCATTTGGGAGAAAAATTTGTGGAAACTAAGGGTATTTATGGTAATTCTTCTTGGAGATTTGTAAATAATGGCGAAGGATTTGCAATAGAAAGGGAATGACATTTTCGATTGTGTAGTGCACATCATCAAAAATAAAAACCCCCTGCTCGTAAGAGCAGGGGGTTTTTTGTTTTTGATGATACGCACTACTAAATCAAAAATGTCATCACTTCTCTATTGCATATCCTTCGCCCTTATTTACAAATCTCCAAGAAGAATTACCATAAATACCCTTAGTTTCCGCAAGTTTTATTCCCAAATGAAAAACACATAAATTATACCAAACATACTCCGCCCCCAATTTAGCATACTCGCCTGAGTGAACACCAGCCCCAGAAGTTTTGTTTCTATTCCATGTAAGAATTGCTGTTATGTAAAAATCACCGCCATTAGGTGCATATACAAGATTATGTAAAACAACTTCAGTGCTATATTTTTTTACACTGTCTTTGTAGTTTTTTTCTTGCCTGCCCTCCTTGACTTCTTTGAGGTATTCATCAATAAGAGCCGTTGATTTTGTTTTCAGATATTCTTTATAAAAATCATGTCCTATTTCACCTTTAGTCAAATCCAATAACTCCAATGGAGTTATTTTTTTGTCATCAGGGAAATTAC
>JAITBH010000057.1 GCA_031283745.1 Candidatus Ectomicrobium neotermitis
GAGTCAGCTATTTGCCAAACAAGGTTTAAGGGGATTGTTGCCCCGACAAAAGTTGTTATCACAAAAAGCAACCGATAAGGAATTTTTACATTTTGACCAAACAAATATTCCGCACAACGTTCACCATAATATGACCAACCTAAAATCGTAGAAAACGCAAAAGTTATCAGCCCAAAAGTCAGAACAATTGGGCCCACATATGCAATTTGTCCGAAAACCAATTCAGTCAAAATCCCTCCGTTTGCCCCCGCCGGAATTATTTCGGGCTTTGCAACAATTGTAGAAACCAAAGTTATTCCCGTTATTGCACAAATGACAACTGTGTCCCAAAAAGTTCCCGTGCTTGAAACTAAAGCCTGCCTAAACGGATTTCTTGTTTTGGCGGCAGCTGAAACTAACGGTGCTGACCCCATTCCCGACTCATTTGAAAACAAGCTTCTCGCAATTCCAAATCTCGCCGCAGCCATAAGAGTAGCCCCGACAAATCCTCCTCCCGCAGCTTGAGGATTAAAAGCCGACTCAACTATCAATGATATTGCGGGGAGAATATATTCCACATTCAAAACCAGTATAAAAATGCAGCCCGCACAATAAAGTATCGCCATAGCGGGGACAAATCTCATGCAAACCTCAGAGATAGTTTTAATCCCGCCGATGACAACAACAGCCAAAAGCACTGCCATCAAAACTCCAGAAATCCAAGGTTCAACATTGAAACTTGCAAACAAATTGGTCGCAACGGCATTTGATTGAACTCCGCTACCAATCCCAAATGCAGCAATAGATCCAAAAACAGCAAACAAAAATCCCAACCACTTGAGGGCAAATTTGCTTTTCGTTAGAACATTGCTGCCATCTTTTCTATCTCTGTCTACAAGTCCAACGGTTAGCGAAATCCTCTCTAAAACATACATCGCCCCGCCTAAAATTCTCCCGTCTTTGGTCGCTAATCTATACTTAACAGCGACAAGAGATTCTGCATACTTAGTTGCTATTCCAAAAATTCCCGTAATCCACATCCAAAAAATTGCACCCGGTCCGCCTAAAGCCAAAGCTGTTCCTACGCCGACAATGTTTCCAGTTCCGACTGTTGCCGCTAAAGCAGTCGTTAAAGCTCCAAAATGAGAAATGTCTCCTTTGCTGTCGGGTTCTTTTTGAAGAGAAAGTTTTATCCCCAAGAAAATTTTTCGCTGAATAAACCCAGTTCTAAATGTCATGTATATATGGATACCTAATAATAAAACGATAAACCATGTTCCCCATACAAACTCATTGATATAAGTGCTAATAGCTGAAATTGTCTCCATGCTTTGGTGCCTCCTTTAATTTTTACTTCTGTTTAGATCGTCAATGTAAGCCTCAATCTCAGCGTCCGAAGGCATTCTCCAATCAGCACGGGGAGACAAAGATATGCTTCCGATTTTTACTCCATCAGGCATAGCGTTTCTCTTGAACTGATTCTTAAAAAACCTATTTATGAAAACGATGAGATATTTTTTTATTTGAGGTGCTGTGTATTTATCCTTGAAAGCATTCTTGGCAAGGGCAAAAATTTTTGACGGTGCCATTCCAAATCTTATCGTGTAATACAAAAAGAAATCATGTGCTTCATAAGGTCCTAATATGCTTTCAGTTTTTTGGGATATTTTTCCGTCTTTATTGGGGAGAAGCTCGGGGCTTATTTCAGTGTTTAGCACATCAACCAAAGCCTGTTGATAATTTTTCACCCGCTGTGCTTCATAATCTACAAGATATTTCACGAGAGTTTTTGGAACAGAAGAATTTATCCCATACATAGACATATGATCTCCATTATAAGTTGCCCAGCCTAAAGCAATTTCAGACAAATCTCCCGTGCCGACAACAATACCTTTGCGGGCGTTGGCAATATCCATCAAAATCTGCGTCCTCTCTCTTGCTTGAGCATTTTCGTAGGCAATATCTTTTTTGTTGTGACCAATATCGGCGAGATGTTTGTCTACAATTTCTGTGATGGGTATTTTGCAGATATTGATACCCACTGCTTTTGAAAGAGCCAAAACATTGCTTAAAGTTTTTTGGCCAGTTCCCGGCCCGGGCATTGTGACGGCAATGATATTTTTCTTGTCCCGATTTAATTTTTCATAAGCCCTCAAAATCACAAGCAAAGCCAAAGTAGAATCAAGCCCTCCAGAAATTCCTATCACAGCCTCAAGCCCTGTTTTTTGCAACCTTTCACTGAGTGCATACGAGAGCATCTGCAAAATCAGTTCTGCCCGTTTTTGCATACCTTCTTTATCTGACGGGACAAAAGGATGAGGGGAAAAATATCTGTCCAGCACAAAATTTTTCTCGTCAAAATCAAAAGACACTTTTGCATAAAGAGAATTATCGATATGAAAAACATTCAATCTTCTCCGCTCAAACTCAAGCCTGCCTACATCAATATCAGCTATCGTGATCCCGCTTTCAAAAAGCCCGCTTTCGCTGAGGACGACTCCGTTTTCTGCGATTATTCTGTGGCCTGAAAAAATCATATCGCTTGTAGATTCTCCCAAGCCTGCCGAAGCATAAACATAGCCCGCTGCAAGCCTTCCACTTTGAGAGTTGATGAGAGTTTTTCTGTAATCACTTTTTGCAATCAGTTCATTTGATGCCGATAAATTGACGATGATATTTGCACCTGCTTGAGCATGACGGCTTGAGGGCGGAGAGGGGACAAACATATCCTCACATATTTCCGCTGCAATTTTGACTGTCTTGTTTTGTGAGGACTCAAAAATCACATTGGTTCCAAAATATACACTCTGCCCTAAGACATCGATAAAGCCATCGATATATTCTCCAGAGGCAAAGTGCCGCACTTCATAAAATTCACCATAATTTGGCATAGCGGTTTTTGGAACGACGGCAAGAATTTTTCCTTTCTGCACTGCAACAGCACAGGAAAAAAGTTTGCCATTAAAAACAATAGGTGCTCCGATAAAAAAGAGCACCTTTTTGTTTTTAGAGGCTTGTAAAATTTTGCCGATTGCCTCAAGCGATGCCTTTATCAATGTTTCAGATAAAAACAGTTCTCCGCATGTGTATCCGCTGATGCACAGTTCCGGAAAAACGGCAAGCTCAACGGACATTGACTCAGCCTTGTCAAGCAACTTGATGATTTCGTCAGCGTTTTTGGAGGGATTTGCGAGGTGTGTTTTGGGTGTAATTGCTGCGGTTTTTATGAAAGAAAATCTCATCTCTTATATGTTCCTTTGTATTTCATTTGAAATAATCAAACACTTGCTTGAAATCTATATTTCTCTTTTTTGTGTTTGAAAATTTGTCATAAATGGAATTTTTTGACTCGACCAAATTGTCAGACTTTATGCCGTATTCCAAAGCTATCGATGCCTCAATATAAGCACAAAGTTTGTCGCAAGTTCCATTCATTTTTCCGTCGAGACAATCATATTTGTCATCGTTATACTTATCTATGTCATCTACTATTTTGATCTTTCCGTTCTCGATAATTTTATCCTCAAACTCGTCTTGAATAAAATACTGCATCTGTGCATGCCAGTTCTCTGGAAGAAGCGGAAGGATCCTCTCGTCGACCTGCTTTTTTTCATACATCTTTATTATGTCCTTTAGACCTTCTATTGAGGACTTTATCGGTCTGATGATGTCTTTTGTAAGAATTTCCGGGAGATCGTGGAAAAGAGAAGAGTAGAAATTGTTAAACAATCGTTTGCCCGATAAGCCAAGCTCGATAGAAAAAACATAAGAAAAAATGGCTACGGTCAGCATATGCCCCAAAACTGTCGTCCTTGGAACTCTATAGGACTGCGCCCATCTTTGCTGAAATCGCAGCTGCCCGCACAAATCAAGAAAACCGTAATATTTTTTGTTGATAACGAGCTTTCGTATTCCTGAAAGATCATCAAAGTCAGCAATCATTTCTTCAATTTCCTGTTTCGTTTTCTCTATCCCATAAATCATCGCATTCCACGGATAAATAATTCCAAACTCCCATTTTGTAGACATGCTATGAGCAGCACTTAAAATTCTTTTTTCGGGCTTGGCATAGCTGGGATTTAGAAAATATTCCTCAAATCTACCTTTAACTCCGCAACCAATATCGGTCAAATCTTTATCAAGAAGCCCGAGCATCCAGTTGTGAAGTTCCTTTTCTTTTTTCGACATCAACTCGTGAAAAACTTCTGGCTTTAAGTCGGTAAGCATTATCCTTTGAAAAAATTCAAAAATCCCACCTTCAATTAACTTTGTCCAATCCACAGATTCGCCATCCTCTTCCTTAAACTTGGCGACAATGTAAGCGATGATTATTTTGTGTGCTTGTTTATCAAGTTCAAAAAAATCAAACGGGCGAATGTGGTCGTTCCACCTCAGGATATTGGCAGCCGAGAAAATTCTCAAAATCAAATCTCTTGTTATCATTTTATCTCTCCATATATTTTTCTCTTTCTTCTCGAGACAATTTTTCTATCGCATACCTAAGCATTGTTCGTGGCATCTTTTTGTGGTGTTTATCTAAAAAGTCATAGAAAAGTTTCTGCTCTCTTTTGCCAACCTCTCGAAGCATCCAGCCCGAAGCTTTTTGTATCAGGTCGCGATCATTTCCTAAAAAAAACTCGCACAGCTTCATTGCCTCCTCAAAACGGTTCTTTTTTATGAAGTAGATGGTTGAAACCATGGCTATTCTTTCTTTCCACAAATCACCAGATTTTGCGAAATCAAACATTTCTTTTGTCGACGAGTTAAACCAAAACTCACCAGCTATCGCAGGGGCAGCCAAGTCCACAAAATCCCAATTGTTTGCACGATCAACATTGTCTAAAAACAACTTTGCGAGTTTGTTTTTTTCTGCCCTGTCCGCTACCTTATACTTTTCGATCAAAGCTAATAGTGCGGAGAACCGAACTTCGTGAATGGGGTTACGTAAAAAATCCTCAATGTCCTGCAATGTTAGAAACTGAATATACTTTTTGAGAATTTTTCTTTGAGTAGGAACCGGCACTCCCCAGAACTTATCTCCGTATCCATATTCGCCTTTTTGTGCCTTAAAAAATTGCAAATTAAATTTGATCATGGAAGGTTTTTGATTGGCTTGTAATTCTTGTAAATACAGTTTTTTATGGTTTATTTTCATAACGATATCACCGGTGCGGCATTGTTTGCAACATAAAAATACCCAATGAGTATCGTTGCAATGCAATACATAAGAGTAGAGAAAATAAACAATGGAAGGAAAGACACTTTCACCAAATTAACTTTGTTTAACAGCAACAATAAAATGGTGTATACGACCCCAAAAGCAATCGATGCAAATACAACAAACGGAATTGTTACAAATAAATTCATAATAATCTCCTTTTTATTTCCGACATAGATAACGGCTATTTTTATTTTGAAACTGAAGCTTCCAATGCCTGCACAATGTCATCTTTCAAATCTTCCTTATTTTCTATTCCAACAGATAGACGAATTAAATTGTCTGTAATCCCAACAAGATCGCGTATGGCTTTGGGCATACTTGCATGCGTCATCGTCGATGGATGACATATTAAAGACTCTACGCCTCCAAGGCTCTCGGCAAAAGCAATGATGTTTAATTTCTTAAAAAACTCATTGAAATTGTGTCTATTTGATATCTTAAAAGATACAACAGCCCCAGCCCCTTTGGCCTGCCTTTTGTTTAACTCATATCCTTTATTGTCTTTTAATCCGGGATAAAAAACTTCTTCGACCGAATCCAAAGATCTCAAAAATTCAGCCAAGTATTGAGTGTTTGCGACCTGTCTATCCATTCTGAGAGCAAGGGTTTTAATTCCACGCATCAAAAGCCAGCTGTCGAAAGGTTCCAAAACTGCACCGATAGAGTTTTGAAGAAAGAGAATTTTGTCCGCGATGGACTTATCTTTTACCATCACAAGACCTGCCAACACATCGCTGTGGCCTCCAAGATATTTTGTTGCACTGTGAATGGAAATGTCTGCCCCCAAGTCGAGAGGTTTTTGTAAATAAGGGGACATAAAAGTGTTATCGACAATGCACAATGAGCCATATTTTTTGGCTATTTTTGAGACCCCAGCAATGTCGACAATGCGAAGCAATGGGTTAGCAGGAGATTCAACTATGATGGCTTTTATGTTTTTATCTTTCAAGAATTTTTTCTCGACCTCGTCTAAATTGCAAGCATCAACTATTTCATAGAAAAGATTGAACTTAGAAAAAATTTCATCAAAAATTCTAAAGGTTCCTCCGTATACATCTTGCGACAAAAGAATTTTGTCTCCCGCCTTAAACATCAATAATACTGTGGAGATGGCAGACATACCCGATGAAAAAGCAAAACCTGCGACTCCGTTTTCTAAATCTGCTGCTAAAAGTTCGAGGGCTTTACGTGTTGGGTTTCCGGTGCGTCCATATTCAAATGTAAATTTGCCCATTTCAGCCTGTCTGAAAGTGGCTGCTTGATAAATAGGGATATTGACTGCCCCTGTTACATCGTCTTCGCTGTTACCTCCATGGACGCATAAAGTGTCAGCTCTTAATTTGTCTTTCTTTGAGTCTTTTCTCATAAAACTCTCTCCTTGTTTTTAATCACCCTTAACTGTTGAGATGACTTTCTTTATTTTTTATTGATGCGAGTTTATCAGATTACTCCTCTATTTCTTTAACTATTCCTGAATTGCTGGGATAACTCGTTTCTTTAAGTTGTCCTCTATTATCGAACAAAACCCGCAGGCAAGGTAGTCAGAGTTTGAATAAAACCTCACCAAAGTCTCCTTTTTTACAGGGTTTGAGAGATCAATTTTTTCAATTGTCCCTCCCCCCGCCTTCGTCCAAGCAGACCAATTTTTTACTATTTGCAAGGAAGGCAAATATAAATTTTTGAAATCATACATTGCAGCCCATGGACAAGGATATAAGGTCCACTTCTTTATATGAAGACATCTCTTTGTGCATTTAAAAAAATATTTTCTGATTTCTTTTGGAGTGCGTCCGCTATATTTAATTTCTGAAGTTTCTCTCCACAATAAATTCTCATCAAAAATAGTGGCAATAGAATTTTCCTTACATTTATTAAGCAACTCTATTGTTTTTAGTCGGGGTGAGAGTTCTTTGTTTGATGTGTAGTTAGATAAGTTGACATACATTTTTTTGCGGTGTTCCTTCATTATGGATATGAGCTTATCGGAAATGTCCATTGTCCCATTGGTGGTCAGAATGACATTGGATATTTTTTTATTGGCCAATGAATAACGAAGAATTTTGTCTAAATCTTGATTGAGTAATGGCTCACCACCGAAAACTTTTAAGACATGGAGCTTTTTAACATTAGCAAGCAAGTTGTCGATCTGCCGCTTAAATTCTTCAAAGGTTAAAGAATAGAGATCTTTTTCTTCTATCGTGTTTATGTAACTTGAACAATGCTTACATTTTAATGTGCATCTCGTTGTGATCGCTATTTCAATGTAGGGCAGATAAAGATTGTCGAGAAAATAAAATTCAAATTTTAGACGAGCAATACTCAATATAAACCTCAAACACTGAGCGACAGTTTTTGGGCATGGCTCGCCCCAAATTTTTCTTTGCGAACTATACCAAGCGTACATCCTCAAACATCTCTTATAAAACAGTTGGTTCATTTTCATTTGCTCTCATTCTCCTCTTATTTCTTTGAGAAAAGTAGGTCTCTTAAAATTCTCCAATATTTAAGTTCCAAAAAGAAAAACGGATGCTTTTTTAAGAACTTCAATGAATAGACCAAATAACTTTCTTTTTTAATTTTCCAAGAAACCATCTTCGTGTAAATAAAATACATATCCTTCAGTGGATGTTTGCAAGTCGGCTGCCAAGGCTTAAACCCTCCAAGATGAATTACAACTATATCGTCTACCGAACCTTTATATTCCTCAAAATGAGACATCAGCATATTGAATTTCGGGTCAAGGGGCAGAATTTTTTCTTTGATAATTCCATTCAATATATCTTGATCGGGAAAAATGAATCTCTTGGGATCCACATTGTGCTTTGCAAAATATCTCC
>JAITBH010000134.1 GCA_031283745.1 Candidatus Ectomicrobium neotermitis
GGGAAATACAACTTTTATACCGACGATTTTGCCTCAGAAAACAATTCAGCAGAGGGCAAAGAATTTCTGCTCGGCGACAACTTGGTGATTGTCAATGAAATAGCGATAAATCAAGCTGCACCTCTAAATTTCACTGCCCAAGTCCTTAAAAGCAATACCTATAAGTTTAGTGCCGACAGCAGAGAAGTATATGTAACAGGACTTCTGTATTCATATATTATGAAAGTAAATTCAGATGCCACAAAAGTTGATGTGGAATTAGTGCCTATCAGCGACGATCTTTTTTATCTGGCAGATACCAGAACTGGCAACAAGAGCTTTAGATTAAAAGAGAATGTTTTTCTTTACGACGAGCGTTGGGCGGAGGATACTTTAGTCAACGGAAACCTCAATGTTTGGGGCGAAGATCTGACAATTTATGCTGTCAAGCCCAAGAGCAATGTTCGCTCTTCACTTTTCTATTTAACAGGAACCGCAAACAATAAGGTTTCAATAAGCTTAAACAATGTCGCAATTTCAAGTGCCTACACATCTGGCTCGGGTTCTGCCGTGAAAGCTGTAATCGCAGAGGCAAATGGAGAGCCAACAGTTAGTGTTTCAAATACTCAATTTTCAAACAATGAAGCTGCCGTCTCAGGCGGCGCAGTTTTTGTCAACGGAGCCGATTTCAATGCACAAGCAACGAATGGCAAAACAATGTCTTTCTTTTCTAACAAAGCAAACAATGGCGGTGCTTTTTACTCTCAAAATGATTTGGCTTCTTTGTTTGTTCCTACTTTTTATAGCAAGGGTGCGGGGTCTTTGTTGATATTTAGCAACAATTTGGCATCTGAAAACGGCGGCGCAATGTATATTGCCCCCGGTTCAAAGGCAACAATTAAAACAGAATCTGGCGGGCGGGTTGTTTTTTCAAACAATGAGGCAGCTCAAAACGGAGGGGCTATTTTTCTTGCCGGGTCTTTAGAGATTATAGCCGACGGCAACAGTATGCTTTTTAGCGACAATTTTTCCATAAGAGATGGAATGAAAGTAAAAAACGATATTCATATAGCCGATACAGGCGAAATGGTTCTAAATGGCAAGGCAGGCGGGGAGTTGAGAGTAAATTCTATATCTGGCGATGGAACGATAAATAACAAGGGGACGCAACATTTCATTTTGACGGGTGCAAACGATAATTTTGTAGGTCTCTATAATCAAGAAGGGTCTGCAGGTTTTCGAGGCACGACGACATTTATGCCGGGCAGTCAGGTATTTGAAGGCAAAAAACAAATAAGTCATGGCACTTTAGAGGTATACAACTCGACCATTCCGACGCAAATCCATTTGGCAAATTCGGGCAACTTTGTGTTTTACTCTATGGGTGCTGACGAGAAAAAAATCAATGGGCAAATTGGAAAGGTTGACGGTGTTATTAGCGGGGCAACCGCTACTTTCACCAAAGCCCCAGAAATTGCATCAAAGCCTATGCTCAGCAAAGCCATCGCAACAAACTTATCCAAATATCTTTTAGCACAAGACATACCAACAGGAGTAGATTTTGTTTTCGTCAACTCCTATGTCAGGTTTGCTCGTGATCAATATGCAGGCAATGTCAATTTTGAAAATTCCTCTATCGACATTCGTGCTACAGTTCCCGACGACAAAACCCTTCGCACAGCAAGAACCATAACCATCGACAAAATCTCCTTTATCGGCCAAGACAATGCCCTGCTCATGGGCATTTATTTTGACGGTATGGAAACCTCCGAAACCCCTACCATCAACTACGACAAAATTTATAGCCAAGCTCATGGAAGCGGCTTCATTAACAATCTCGATATAGATTGGAGGAAGTTTGATTCCTATAAAGTGAGAGGCGATAAAAAAATCACCCTCAAAGACATTTTCAAAAACATTTCATTTGCCAGTTCTGCCGTATCCACATACAAAGCCAAATACTACACATTCACTTTGAACGTTTCCCCAACAGATAACAGTGCTGCAATTCTTACCGTCATCAACGATGTCCCCGATAAACTTTACATCTCAAATTCTTCGACCACCACGAGAGCTTTTTCTGTAGCTATCGGAGAGTATTGGAACTTGAGGGAAGATTTATCGGAGACAGCTTGGGGATCCTTTTATGTGGGCTACAATAAATTCCGCATGGGGGGAACACTCTCGGGCATCATCGACGAAGAATTTGGGGGAGGAGCAGCCTCACTGTTTAAGCTCATAAACGATAATACCCAGCTTGATATAGAAAAAATTTCCATTTCAAATGCTTATGCAGACACGGAAGGGGCAATTGTTGCGACAAAGTATTCCAGCGGTTCGGTAGTATTTATGACAAACGCCCTTTCTGGCGCCGCTTTTTTGGATGCAACCATAGAAAACAACTTTTCAGCTTTCGGCGGGGGTGCAGTTTTTGCCCAAGCAGGCACCCTAAAAATCAGGACTGGACGCTTTTATAACAATGTATCCTCAAAGGGTCTGGGCGGTGCAATTTATGTCGGAGAAAATGCAAATTTTTCTCTTTCGGGCAATGTGATTTTTAAGGGCAACACTGACGTTGAAGGACCAAACGATATTTATGCGGCAGGCAAAAATAATATTGTCTCTGTTTCTCCCGGTGCATATGTAGAGCTTGACGGAGGAATTAAAGGTGAGGTGCTTGTCGATGTTCATGGTATCCTAAAAGGCCCTTTGAATGTCGGTGCATTAAATATCAGAAAAGATGGGGCATATGAGCTAAACAATGGAGTCTCCTCAATGACATCTCATATTGAGGGCAATGTAGATATTGACGGAACTCTCGTCATCGCAATTTATAAAGACGGCAATAACACTGTTTCTGATGTTTTAGAGGTAGGCGGTGCAGATTTATCAGCAGCCACTTCAGCCTTAAATATCCACTCTTATGGTGTCGGGTCAGCACAAGGAATTGTGATTATGGTTTCAACCTCCCCGATACTCTCACAATTTTCCCGCATAACGGACTCAAACAATTATCAAGGAGCCTCATTTAACGATTCCCAATCAGCCATCAGCGGAGGTTGGGGCAAATACAGTTTCAGTCAGATTCAAAAAGATGGTTTATATTACGGGCTTCTCAATATAAATGTTTCGGGGGAACCTCTTCTTCTCATCGCTAAAACCCAAAATCAAACGCAGGCAGCCCAAGCTATACAAGGCAAACCCCTTGCTGAGGACTTTATGTTTATGTCTCCCGCTGGGGCCGCCAGTGTTTGCAGAGCATTAGAAAGTTTGAGCGGGCAGTTTTTGGCGCAAACTATAGTTTCAGCGGCCCTCTCGGATAATGGAGAGCTGCTGTATGAACAAGCTGATGCAGGCGCTCCCGTCACCACACTTTCAAATTCAGTTTGGGGCAATCACTCCTACGAAAAAATCACTTTAACTAACGATAAAAATGCCGCCTCAAAACTCTCAAACGATGCCCAATATTTCTCCGCAGGCTACCCCGTTTTTAGTGCTGCCGAAATCGGTATGGCTGGGGTTTTCATCAAGGGTGGGAAAAAATCTATGAAAAGCGGATCGGATAAAGCTCAAAATATGGAGCTTGAGGTTGGAGTTTATGGTGCTTGGTATAAGCCATTGCCCAAAGTCGACAATATCAAGTTCAACATCAGTGCCGGCTATGACACTTTTTCGACCCAGAGATATTTCAAAATCTACCAAACCCAATACTATAACAATGCAGATTTTAATGGAGGATTGTTGAAGGGCGGAGTTCAGGCAGAATTTAAGCTGACCGATTTTGCCCCAGTGGATATTCCCGTCGAGATAAAACCCTATATCGCACTAAATGGTGCATTGCTTTTGACCGAAAAGTTTACAGAAAAAGACAACAATGCAGTTTCTTTGAGTGTTGCAGACAATCAGTATGAAAGGGTGTCAGGCATTGTCGGTGTTAAGATTGAAAAAAATATCGACACTGTGCATATCTACGCAAAGGCCGGCATAGAAAATATGTTCATCGGAAATGATGAGCAAGTCACTATGAGCTTGGCAAATTCTGGCGGGCAGACCATGAAAATCAGGGGTATAGAGATAGATTCGACTATGCTATTTAGTGGGTCAGTGGGGTCAACTTTGATCATTGCAAACAATGTTTTGGCTTTCGGAGCAGCCAACATTAAACAGTCGTCTAATTTAGATGTTTTCGGAGTAAACATTGGACTCGCATATTCTTTCGGGTCAAATGATAAGCAGGCAAGAAAAATTAAAGAAATGCGCCGTAAGAGAGAACGCGAAGCTCGCGAGAAAGCCGAGCTAAAACGCAAAATTGAAGAAGAGCGCAGAAGGGAGGAACAAGAAAAGATAGAACGTGCAAGACGAGAAGCAGAGGCAAAAGAAGCAGCAAGAATTGCTGAGGAACGGAAATTTGCAAAAGCTCAAGCTCAAGCAGCAGCTTTGGCAATGCTCCAGAGATACTCGGCAAGTGCAAAAACAGAAAATGTGGACTTGGTCAAACCCGAAACCACAGTCGCTGGAGGCATAGAGATAGTCAAATATAATGACACAGCCATAAACCCAAGACTGTTAGAAGGGACAACGGCAACAAAGTATACGAACACCGACTGGATTATGCTGAGGGTTCAAGTGGAGCTTGAAGGGAAATTCTTGTGGATAACACCGGTAAAAATTTCCGCCAAAGCTTATGCCGCAAACTCTTCAAAACTCAACAAAAAAGATATGGACATAATTATCGAAAGAATTAACAAATTGATGAGTTTTAAGGTAATCAAGATAAGAGTGCTCAAATACACCGTAAACAAGAAACCCAACCTCAAAGACGACACATTAGCCGACATCCGCGCCAAAGCCTTAGCCGCCGAACTCGACAAAATCGGCTTTGTAACGACAAGGGAACGGCAGGGGTCAGGGAACTAAAGGGAACTAAAGGGAACGACACCCTTCGGCGGGCGTTCCACCCGAGTGCTTAGTGTTTAGTGATTAGTGAGCGACAAAGACAACGACAAAGATAGCGACCAAGACCAAAGGCAGAACCAAAACAAAAGCCTGCGACCACGACCACGACAGCGACAAAGATAACGACAACGACTACGACAACGACCAAAAAGACAAAGACAACGACCGCGACAAAGACAGCGACCACGACTACGACAACGATAAAGGCAAAACCCCCTGCTCTCACGAGCAGGGGGTTTTTTTTATGCCGCCCGAAGGCAGTGGTTAGTGATTAGTGAAAAGCAACTGCAACGGCAATTGGGTGACCAATGTAGGGGAGGGTTTCAAACCCTCCCGCCCGCCGATTCCTCTTGGCGGGTTAATTATGTGGTTGCCGTTATCGTTGACGACGCACGACAACGCCCACG
>JAITBH010000159.1 GCA_031283745.1 Candidatus Ectomicrobium neotermitis
AAAGATTCGATGAACTCATCGATTGAACAAATTGAAAAATCTTTGCCCGTCAAGAAAAGAGAAGCATTTAAGGAAGCATTATCGGTGATAGTAATAGCAGCAGCTTTTGGGCTTATAGACGAAGGGAAAAGTGTTACGGATGAGGAACTTAGAAATAAATTAAAACCGCTTCTCGACAAGAAAAATGCCAACGAAGTGATTGAAACAAGCTACGACATTGCCCGCCAACTCGACGAACAATTAAAAAAGTAAAGTTTTCAATCTCCCTCAACAATTCTTTAATCCCATAGCCCTCAAAAAACACAGCAAATTTTAGAAACCAAACAAAGCAAAAGGTTACCTATGCAAAACAAAAAATACGCAAAACAAATGCACCAAGTGCTTTTGAAGCCAATATTTTTACGGTGTTCATTTATTTTCTTCAAAGCCGCCAGCCGCAAATAAAAGCAGAAATAAAAATATAGCCCGACAAAGGATAAAAACAAATGTTAAACAAATTCTTAAATTCCATTTTTGGATCTCAAAACCAAAGGGACATCAAGGGAATGTTTCCAATCGTAGAAAAAGTGAACTCTTTTGAGGCAGAAATAAAGGCATTGTCGGATGATGACCTAAAAAATAAAACCGCAGAGTTTAGAGAAAGGATTCAAAATGGCGAAACTCTTGAGGATATTTTGCCCGAAGCTTTTGCCTGTGCCAGAGAAGCGTCGGTTAGAACCATTGGCTTGAGGCATTTTGATGAGCAGATTATGGGCGGCTATGTTTTGCATACTGGGAAAATTGCCGAAATGAGAACAGGTGAGGGGAAAACTCTTGCTGCAACTCTTGCTGCTTATCTCAACGCTTTACCTCAAAAAGGTGTGCATATTGTTACCGTAAACGATTACCTTGCAAAAAGGGACAAGGAATGGATGGGTGTGATTTATCAAAAGCTTGGTGTCAGCGTCGGAAATATTGGACACTCGTCAACTCCTGCTGATCGTCGTCAAGCCTACAACTGCGATATAACTTATGTCACAAACAATGAAATTGGTTTTGATTATTTGAGAGACAATATGGTCGTTTCAAAAGAAGACAGAGTTTTGCGCCCGCTTCATTACGCCATCATCGACGAGGCAGATTCCATTCTCATCGACGAGGCAAGAACTCCCTTGATAATTTCTGGGGCGGGTGAGCAGTCGACGGACAAATATTATATCTGCAACAAAATTGCCCCGATGCTTAGAGGTAGAAAAATCACCGAGACCGAAGAGATTGAGGCAAAGTATGAGGGCATAGATTTGTCTGCTGGCTATGATTATTTAGTGGACGAAAAAAATCATTCTGTTGTTTTAACTGAGCAGGGAATACAAAAAGCCGAGAAAACTTTAGGGATAAAAAACATTTATGACGACCTTCAATCAGAGTGGGTTCATCACATAACTCAAGCCATCAGAGCACATGAGCTTTATCACAGAAATTATGAATACATCGTTAAAAATGGAGAAGTGATAATAATCGACGAGTTTACGGGAAGACCGATGGAAGGACGCAGATGGTCTGACGGGTTGCACCAAGCTGTTGAGGCAAAAGAAAATTTAAAGATAGCCAACGAAAATCAAACTTTGGCAACAATCACTTTTCAGAATTTCTTTAGAATGTATAAAAAGTTGGCAGGTATGACGGGAACAGCCTCAACGGAAGCCGCAGAGTTCTGGGAGATTTATAAGCTCGGGACTGTTGAAATTCCAACGCATAACCCGATGATAAGAAAAGATCACACTGATGTGATTTATAGAACCGAGAAAGAAAAAGATAATGCCGTCATAACCGAGATAGAAAGTTGCTGGAAAAGCGGGAGACCCGTTTTAGTGGGAACTCGTTCCATCGATAAATCGGAACAGATCTCAGGGATGCTCAGAAGAAAAGGAATTCCTCATCAGGTGTTGAACGCAAAACACCATGAGATGGAAGCAAGAATAATTGCAAACGCAGGCACTTTGTCCTCAGTAACAATCGCTACAAATATGGCAGGCCGCGGAACCGATATTGTTTTAGGTGCAGGCGATGAAGAGCAAAAAGAGAAAGTGATAGCACTTGGAGGTCTCCATATAATCGGAACAGAAAGGCACGAATCGCGCAGGATAGATAATCAGCTGCGCGGGCGCTCGGGCAGGCAGGGCGATCCGGGATCGTCTCGGTTTTTCCTCTCTATGGAAGATGAATTGATGAGGCTTTTTGGTTCGGAAAGAATGTCGTCAATTATGCAGAGGCTTGGGCTTAAAGAAGGGGAAGATATTCAACATCCGTGGATAAGCAAAGCGGTAGAAAATGCTCAGAAAAAAGTTGAAGGAATGAACTTTGACATAAGAAAGCAGCTGATAGATTATGACAATGTGATGAACAAACAGAGAGAGGCAGTTTATAGATTGAGAAACGAGATTCTTGACGGAGAAGATATTTCTAACACAATCAAAGATATGCTTTCTGAGTGTGTCGACGAGAAAATCGCAACGTGGACTCAAGACAAATATAGCGAGCAGTGGGAGTGGGCAAATATCGAAACTTGGTTTCAAAGACTTTTTTCAATCAAGCTTGAAATCCCTACAGACAACTCTTCCTATATAACCCGTGAAGGTCTAACCAATGAGCTTAAAGAAAAAGTTTCTCAACAATACGACAAGAGAAAAGAAGAACTTGGCAGCGAGGTTATGGCTTACATAGAAAAAATGGTGCTTTTGCAGATGATAGACACATCGTGGAAAGAGCATCTTTACGGTCTTGATCAGATTAGAAAAGGAATTGGTTTTAGAGCTTATGGCCACAAGGATCCAAAAATCGAATATCAAAAAGAATCCTTTGCCCTGTTTGAAGCGATGATGAGACGTATCAGAGACAATACTGTTGAATACATTTTCAAGGTAAGGGTCGAAATAAAGCCTGCTCCTTTTGCAGAAAATGTCAAAGAGGGGCAAGGGAATGGGTCTGCAATTCACAACAAAACAATAAATTCTTTACCTGTCATATCCGAGTCTAAAAAAATCAAACCGCAAGACTTAAAAAAGATCGGCAGAAATGATCCTTGCCCCTGCGGCAGCGGAAAGAAATACAAAAAATGTTGCGGCAAGAATTTATAAAGACGATTGATAATAAAATATGAAATTCAATTTTCCTCTCACCAAAAAGCCTCTCCTTTTTTCCATTCTAACCGGCATAGTTGCAGCACTTTCTTTTCCCAAAGCCAACCTATTTTTCTTGATGTGGATAGCCTACATTCCTCTTATCTATGCGGTTAAAGATGAACCCCCAAAAGCAGCATTTCTATCTGGTTTAATTTCTGGGCTTGTCTTTTATATTTGTTCGACTTATTGGTTTTTTCCAATGTTGAAATTTAATTTGGGTTCGGTTTTTATAGCACTTTTTGCCTCTTGCTTATTGTGGTTTTATCTCGCTCTATATTGGGGCGTGTGGGCTTTTGGGCTAAACAAAATATGGAAGTTAGCGGACAATAAAATAGCTGCCTCGATGGCAGCTTCTTTTTTGTGGGTGTTGCTTGAATATGCAAGGACATATTTTTTGACGGGTTTTCCTTGGCTGTTGACGGGCTATTCTCAATACAGGTTTATGGAGCTTATCCAAATTTCCGAATGGGTTGGGGTTTACGGCGTATCCTTTTTAATTTTGATTTGTAATTTTCTGTTCTACTTTTCTCTATCTGGCACGAAGTGGAAAAGGTTTTTAGCAGCAGGCCTTTTGTTGATTTTTGTTGTCGCTATCTTTGGTTATTTTAGAGCGGACAAATTTAAGTTCTTTGGAAACAAAATTTATAAAGCAGTGATAGTTCAGCCAAGCGTAGATCAATACAGGAAATGGGATTATCGGCAAAGAAACAAAATAAAAGATGAGCTGGATTTTTTTGCCCTGACTGTCTCTAAGCACTCGCCCGACATAGTTCTATGGCCTGAAACTGTCATCCCAACCGCTATAAATGAAAATAACCCCGCCGACTATCTTTTCGAGAAGCAACTCTCGTCAGAAGCGGGGGGTTATAATTTGATGGGTGCCCTTTTTGTCGATAAGGACGGAAACTTTTTTAACACCGTTTTATCTTTTGATGGCGGCGACAAGTTCCTGCAGATACACAAGAAAAATCATCTCGTTATTTTTGGCGAATATGTTCCGTTTAGGAAATTACTTGCTCCCATCTTTGGGATATTAAATCAAACGGGGGATATACAATTAGGGACTGACAAGAATATTTTTCGCTATGAGGAGTTAGCAATAGCTCCTCTGATTTGTTCGGAAAATTTTTATCCCGATATATCAAGAGCTTTCGTCCTAAACGGTGCAAAGGTTTTGACAAATCACACAAACGACGCTTGGTTTTTTAAGACAGCGGCACCGTATCAGCATTTTCTGATGAATGTTTTTAGGGCTATAGAAACCCGCAAGACAGTTTTGATTAGTGCAAATTCTGGAACATCGGGGGCTGTTGAAGCTTCAGGTAGGATAATTTATGAAAGCGAGATTTTTGTGGAGGGGATAATTCCGATTTCTTTTACTCAAAATGACTATAAAACGTTTTATGTGTTGCACGGGGATATTTTTGTGTTGTTGTGCTTGGTAGGTTTTGTGTTGCTGTGCCTTACTCTTCTTGTATCTCATCACCGTCGACAATAATTCCAATTTCCTGCCCTTTAACAAACAGTGCGTAGAAATTCAGCTCAATCATATCATCAATAATGTATTTCAATTTAGTGTTTGGCTCCTCTTTTGCAATTGCGATAAACCTCAAAAACTCAGAATCTAAAACAGCATCGGCAATACTGGTCTCATCGGCGATATTGCTCTTTAATATTTTTCTTGTCCTGTCGATTGCAAAAACAAGCTGATCTGATGAGTTCAGCACAATATAAATAGCGGAGTTCTTTGTGTAATTAAACAGACAAAATTTCAAAAGTTCACTGAGCGACTTTTTGTTATTTTCCAAAACATTTATCGTCTCGGCTTTCTTGTTATTTTCTTTTAGAAAAATATCGAGGTCGGCATTTTTTATGTCTATGTTTTGCGGTCGAGAAGTTTCAGGGTCTGACTCATATTCAGGCGGAGGCAAAATTTCCTCATTTTCTCCATCTTTTCCCAATTCTTTTTGCAGTGCTTTGATTTGTTTGTCAGCCGATTTCTTGAGCTTATTATAAGGAATGCTCGTCAGCAGCCTTGCAAAAAGGTAAAGGAACACCGACAAAACAAGGGCTATCATCGCAGCAAATGGGAAGTAATAAAAATTTCTCCACTTTTTTGTCATCGACGCAACATCATTTAGCGAAATTTCTGCAAACAATGTCCGCTCAGGGTCTAAAGGAATTGAATAAAGCATCCCAGTTTCTCCCTCCGTTATGGTTTGAATCGTTTCTACCCTCTTTGAAATGGAGTTTTCATATAAAGCGGCTCTATTTTCTATGTCTAATCTATCCTTCGTGGTTGATGTGGCTATGAGATTTTGATTGTTGTCTAAGATAAACACAGAGGCGAGATTGTTGTTTTTTGCAAGGGTAGCGACATTGATAATCATCCCAATCTCATCCTCATCTTTAATGTTTTGCTCAATAGCTGGGATAGCATTTTTGATGTCTTTTTTGGTTTTTTCGACAACAAGGGTTGTTAAATCTTGATTGGTTTTGGTGTAGAGATATTGTGTGGGAAACAATAAGCAAGTTATTGACACAAAGAAGAAAATGGTGGATAAAATTTTGATGTATTTTTTCATAACGAGGATGAGTGTAGGATAAACTACTATGAAAAGTCAAATAACTATTAACAGTTTCAACAGTATTAAGATAATCAAAGCTGACAATTTTGTTAGTAAGTTTTGCGGGTTTATGCTCATAAAACAGGCAGACTACGCAATTTTATTCACAAATTGTTCATCAGTTCATACATTTTTTATGCGTTTTAATTTGGATATTGTTTTCTTGGATAAAAACGGAATTGTGGTTGGATTTAAGCGGAATATAAAACCATGGAGAATTGTCCTACCTGTGAAAAAAGCTGTGGATATTTTGGAGATTCCTGTGGGTTTAGCGGATAACTCATTGTTTTAGCCCCTTCTTTTTGTCATCAAACAGCTCTGCAAGCTTTACAACCATATAGGAAGTAACTGTCCCCAAAACGGCGCCAACAAACACATCAGACGGAAAGTGGCTCCCCACATAAATCCTCTCAAAAGCAGTTCCAAAAGCCAGCACAAAATACACATACCAATACTTCCTAACATTCATAAACACAAACACACACATCGCAAACGCTGCCTGCGTATGCCCCGACGGAAAAGAGTTTTTGTATGCCATTTCATAGAAATATTTGACATCCTCAACCCCAAAAAATTCCAGAGGTCTGGGGCGTTCCACGATATTTTTGATTGAGAAAGAGACAATTGTTGACAAAATCAATGCACTCACGAAAAGTGCGAAGGTTGTCCAAAAATTTTCTCTTTTGTTTTTCCACAAAATCACGATGGACACAAAAGCAATGAGAAGAAATGAAAAATTTATTCCCTTAGAATCCAAAAATGAAATCCAAGACATCGGATAATCCAAAATCTTGTTGTGCATTTTCACATTGATAAACTTAAAAACACTGTGGTCATACCTTGCCAGCTCGTCTAAAACATTTTTTTGCTCCGTAATTCTCTCTGATGTGTAATTTGGGTCAAGCCTATTAGGTCTAAAAAATCTGCACGGCGTTATGTAAAAAGTTTTTACTACCTTGCCCCCCAGCAAAACCTCAAAATCTTTTTCATCTCCATAACTTTCAAAAGCCTCCCCATAATTTCTCGGGTCAAAATAGGCTCTATCAAATGAAACAAACAGAGCGTTTTTATTTCTCAAAGCATTCATATTCCTTTGCCAAATATCGAAATCGTCAATCTGAGTGTTTATGCAAACAACCCGAAACTGCGGCAACATAAAAGACAACTTGGCAGCAATATCCATGTCATTAGTAAAGATGAAAGGTTTTGACTGTGTTGGATAATTGTCCGAAAGCTTTCGTATCTCCCCTGCAATTTCATACCAACCATAAGGTTCTGTTTTTTGGGATAAATTAACCTCCCCGATCGT
>JAITBH010000032.1 GCA_031283745.1 Candidatus Ectomicrobium neotermitis
GATGAATATATGCGTCTGATGTGGGAATTTATCGATACCATTGCCAACAAAAAGATCTTGTCAAGGTGGCATATCAACTACGACAGTTTTCTTGATGATGAAGGTAAGTTTATTCCAACAAATGTCACTGCTCCGTATTTGGTTTATCCGCAAGATACAGGTTGGTCATTTTCCCCAAAGAAAGATTTGACTGTGGAAACTTATCGTCAAAGAGCATCCGTTTTTTTGGATAAAATTTTTAAGAGTATCGACGCAAAAGATTACATAGTCTTAGATCAATTTATTTCTCCAAATGTCGACGATGATATGTTGAAAAGTTATGTCAAGAACTTAAAGCGAATACATGTTTACAGAGATCCCAGAGATGTTTTTGCCACTGCTATTTCTTTGAATGTCCCGTGGCTGCCCAAAACCCCGCAGGAGTTCATTGGTTTTTATAAAAGGGCACGCAACAATACTGTGATAGGGCAAAACAAAAAAATTCTTTATATTCGCTTTGAAGATCTCGTGTTAAATTACGACGAGAACTCTAAAAAAATAATGGATTTTATTGGGCTGAAAAAAGAAAATCATAAATATGTCAAAGGTTTTTTTGATCCATCAATTTCAAAAAATAATGTCGGTTTGTATAAAAGAATAAACAGAGACAAAGACATTGAGTTGATCAAAAATGAATTAAAAGAATTTTGTTATGAGGGATAAATGAAAAAAATTTACTTAGGCATGAGTGCTGATCTGCTCCACCCCGGACACTTAAACATCATTGATCGAGCAAGAAAATTAGATGGAGAGTTGATAGTGGGTTTGCTTACCGATAAGGCTATTGCCAGTTATAAAAGGCTTCCTTATATGACCTTTGAGCAGAGAAAAATAATCATTGAAAATGTCAAAGGCATCGACAAAGTTGTTCCACAAGATACTCTTGACTATACCCCTAACTTGGAAAAAATAAAGCCCGACTTTGTAATTCATGGCGACGATTGGAAAACAGGAATTCAGTCTGTTGTCCGTCAAAAAGTTATAGAGACAATATCGAAGTGGGGCGGGCAGCTCGTTGAGGTTCCTTACACTAAAAATATTTCCTCCACTAAATTAAACCAAGCTCTCAAAGATGTCGGCACAACTCCATCTATAAGAAGTCAAAAATTGAGAAGGCTCATTGAAAATAAAGATATTGTCAGAACGATAGAGGTCCACAATGGTCTCAGTGCTTTGATAGCCGAGAAGGCTTTTGTAAATGAGGGCAATAAAAGAAGAGAGTTTGATGCCATTTGGATTTCATCTTTAACGCAAAGTGCAGCAAAGGCTAAACCCGACAATGGTTATCTTGACACCGCGACGAGAATTTCAGGAATGCTTGATATTTTGGATACCACAACAAAACCCATAATTTATGATGGGGACAATGGCGGAGAGATAGAACATTTTATTTCCGCAGTTCGCTCGCTTGAAAGTTTGGGTGTCTCGGCGATAGTTATTGAAGACAAAATCGGCTTAAAGAAAAATTCTCTTTTTGGAACCCAAGTTCTCCAGCAGCAAGACGATGCCCAAAACTTTGCAAGAAAAATAGTAGCAGGAAAGAAGGCTCAGATAGATGACAATTTTTCTATCTTTGCTCGGATTGAAAGTTTGATTCTTGACAAAGGAAATGCAGATGCTATTGAGAGGGCAAAAATTTATCTTGATGCGGGAGCTGATGGGATAATGATTCATTCAAGAAAGAAATCTTTTAATGAGATAAAAGAGTTTTGTCAGCTCTATGACAAATTTGCATCCTCAAAACCTCTCATTGTAGTCCCTTCATCTTTTTCATCGGTAAAAGAAGAAGAACTCATCGAAAACAAAATCAAAATTGTCATTTATGCCAATCAACTTTTACGTTCTGCTTACCCCGCTATGATGAAAACCGCAGAAAGTATTCTTGAGCATCACAGAGCACAAGAAGCGTCAAGCAAATATTGCATACCGATCACAGAAATCATTAATTTAATTCCCGGAGGTAGCATTGAAAACACATGACGTTTTTATCGGCAATGGGAGCATCAAAGAATTGCCAGCACTGTTAGAAAGCAAAAAAATAAAAAAGGTTCTTGTCTTTAGAGGAAAGAGTTCTTTTGAAAAAATAAAAAATACTATTGATGAGATGATTAAAGGTTGCGTCGTTGATTATTATTTAGATTTTGCAACCAATCCGATTGATGATGACCTGCAGAAAGCCTTGAGAACTATCAGCGGAAATTATGATGCTATCATCGCTGTCGGCGGAGGCAGCGTTATAGATTTTGCAAAGCTCTTTAATTTTAAGAGCGGGAGAAAATTGTTTTTTATAGCAATCCCCACAACGGCTGGCTCAGGCAGCGAGGCGACCAAGTTTGCAGTTATTTGGATCAAAGATAAAAAGTATTCCATTGAAGATGACACTATCCTTCCAAACTATGCGATTGTTGATAGCCAGTTTCTAAAAAATTCCCCGAAATATCTTAAAGCATGTTCATCGTTTGACGC
The DNA here is from genome assembly GCA_031283745.1 of Candidatus Ectomicrobium neotermitis. GTDB lineage: Bacteria > Elusimicrobiota > Endomicrobiia > Endomicrobiales > Endomicrobiaceae > Ectomicrobium > Ectomicrobium neotermitis. Next base: position 2,506 of record JAITBH010000032.1, read on the forward strand.
ATTTGCTCAAAGCGTCGAATCTTTTTGGTCGGTTCGATCAACCCCTCGCAGTCAAGAATATGCCAAAGAAGCGATGATTTTGTGTAAAGAAAATATCGTCAATTATGTTTTATCAGACGACGAAAAAACTATGGACAAAATGTCGCAAGCCGCTTTCTTGGCTGGCAAAGCTATCAACATTTCAAAGACAACTGCGGCACATGCACTCTCCTATGTTTTCACAAAGGAATTCAATATTCCCCACGGGCATGCGGTTGCTCTAAGTTTTCCAAAATTGTTTGCTGCAAACACCGATATTCCTCTTTTGGCACTAAACGATAAAAGAGAAATTGCCTATATTGAAAGGATGAAAAAATCGTTAAAAGAGATTTTGAGTTATGACTATTTCGTCGATGTTTTAGCAAAGATTGGCTTAGAGCTAAACTTAAAAAAACTGGGCATAAGCAATGTTTCGGATTTGGTCAAAAAAGTGAATTTAGAAAGGATAAGCAATAATCCAAGAATTTTTACGCAAGCTCAATTAGAGGGGTTGTTTTTCAATGATTAAGTTTATGGACCTGCACAAAATCAATGAGGCTTATAGAGAAGAAATAAATGAAGCGATAAAAAAAGTTCTTGACAGCGGCTGGTATCTTTTAGGTGAGGAATACGACAAATTTTGTGCGGAATTTGCCTTTTTTTGCGGTGCAAAATATGCTGTCGGTGTTGCAAACGGGCTTGATGCATTAAAGTTGATTATCAAGGCTTACGGTTTTAGCGGTCAAGACGAGATAATTGTTCCCGCAAACACTTTCATCGCATCTATGTTGGCTGTCTCAGAAAATGGGGCAGTGTCTGTTTTGGTTGAACCAAATATTCGTTCCTACAATATAGATGTCGACTTGATTGAAAAAAGCATCAGTCCCAAAACAAAAGCAATTATGCCCGTTCATCTTTATGGGCAGGCAGACAGGATGGACAAAATTTTGAGCTTGGCTGAGAAATATAATTTGAAAGTTATCGAAGATTGTGCCCAAGCTCATGGTGCCGTATATAAAGGAAAGAAAGTTGGAAACCTCGCCGATGCGGCGGGGTTTTCTTTTTATCCGGGCAAAAATCTCGGGTCTTTGGGTGACGGGGGGGCTGTTGTTACAAACGATAAAGCTCTTTTTGAGAAAGTAAAATCGCTTGCAAATTATGGCTCGGCAAACAAATATGAGTTTATCTACAAAGGTATAAATTCAAGGCTTAGCGATATTCAGGCAGCTGTTTTACGGGTAAAGCTTCGTCACTTAGAAGAGGACAATTTGAGACGTTTTGAAATTGCAAAGTATTACAGGAACAATATTAAAAACCCTTTTATTGTTTTGCCTGAGGTCCTTGACGGCGATACTGTTTGTTCCGCCCCGCAAGAAAAAATTGATGAAAAAGAAAAAGCTCATGTGTGGTATTTATTTGTCGTTCGGACTAAAAACAGAGAGAAGTTTCAGAAATATTTGTCTGATAACGGAATTCAAACCTTGATACATTATCCCATCGCACCTCACAAGCAGTTGGCATATAAAGAGTGGAATAATTTAGCCCTTCCTATAACCGAACAAATTCACAAAGAAGTCCTCTCCATTCCTTGCAACCCCTCGCTACAAGATTTTGAGGTAGAAAAAATAACCCAGACCATCAATCGCTATGACGAGTCCCGAGATGTTTTATGAACAAGCCTTTGGTGTCGGCTATAATCCCTTCGTTTAATCACGAAAAATATGTTCAAGAAGCTATTTATTCAATCATCAATCAGACCTATGAAAACATAGAGCTTTTGGTTTGTGATGATGGTTCTACCGACGACAGCTGGAATAAAATTAGTGAACTAAAAAATGTTTGCCAAAAAAGATTTACAAATGTTTTTTTTGATGTCTGTAAAAATCAGGGCATCTGTCTTACCCTTAATAAACTGATAGATAAATCTCGAGGAGAATACATTTATTTGATCGCCTCAGATGATTTGGCAAAGCCCGCAGCCATCAAAAAGCAAGTTGATTTTCTGCAAAACAATCCCGAATACGGGCAGGTCATGGGTGATAATGAAATAATTGACGAAAATTCTCGGCGAGTTTTTTGGGATAAGGACAGAAACAATGTTCCAGATGAGAGCAAGGCTGTTTATAAAACCTTAGCTCAATTCTTGCAGCAAGAAAGGGCCGATATTGATTTTTTTTCAGACGATTTTGGTTCTTATAAATCTCTCATAAGCGGTGGAAACTATATTCCAAACGGGAATTTATTTTCTAAAAAATTGCTTTTAGATAGTGGAAAATATCAGAAGAATGCTCCTTTAGACGACCTCTACATAAACCTGCAAATGGCTCAAAGATGTAAGATTAAATTCTTAAACGAAATTCTGTTTTCATATCGCTGGCACCAAACAAACACAATAAAAAATCACAAGAAAGCCAGCGAAATGTCTGACCAGACTATGTATTATGAGCTTTTCTATGCCCCCAAGACTCAAAGTGCAATTGATTTTATAAATGAGTACCACCTCTATAAAAAGAAAAATTTCCTGTTTTTTGGCATCGAAAAATATCGTAGCCTAATCCACAGAAAAAAATATCTGAGGGTTTTTGGAAGCAGGTTTCGTATAGGCTCAATTAAGGATATTGCTTTTAAGAAATACGATTTTTAGGTAATAATAAATGAAGGGGGCAAGATGAAAATTCAAACCAAAATGGCAATAGACAGATTAGCAGGCCTCATAATTTGCATTTTGTTTATTCCTATTGCTTTAACTTTAGGCAAAATTTTAAGGCGAAACCATTCCATCACTCCCGCTAATGTCAAAAACATTGTTGTCGCAAAATATTTTGGTCTGGGGAGTATCTCCCAAAGTCTTCCGATGTTGAAAGCTCTAAAGACTGCCTACCCAAACGCAAACCTGATTTATCTTTCCCGCAAAGCAAATGCCCCGCTTTTAGAGCTGGCTCCATTTGTCGACAAAACACTTTATCTAAGCGACAAAACTTTGACAGGAACCTTGCTCAGTTCGCTTGAGATACTTTGGACTCTCTGGAAACTCCCCCGAATTGATCTATTTTTTGATTTAGAAATTTTCTCGTCTTATGGTGCTTTGATAAGTTTGTTTTCATTGGCAAGAAACAGGCTGGGTTTTTTTTGGGCAAGATCAACAAAGTTCAAAACATATATTCACACCCACTTGGTCTATTTCAATTTTTCTATGCCCCTGCGTTTAACTTATATGCAGTTAGCAAGGCTCGGCGGAGCGGATGTCAACTCCAAAAATTCTCTTGTTGCTTTTAATATAGACCAAAGCACGCAAGTTTTAGCTGACCAAAAACTCTGTAAAATCACCCAAAACCCCTACGACAAAATTCTGGCTTTTAATGTTAATGCCTCAGATTTGTCCTATGCCCGACGCTGGCCGCTTAAAAACTTTGCCCAAACCGCAATCCATTTTATGCAACAAGGCTATTTCATAGTTTTGCTGGGGTCTAAAGGTGAGAAAGATTATGTCGAGCAGATGATAAAAGAGGTTTCAGGATACACAGATTTGATTTTTAATGCAGCGGGGTATTTTAGTTTGGCTGAGGTTTTGGCTCTATTGCCCAAATTTGTAGCTTTTTTGACAAATGACACGGGACTGATGAATTTAGCCTTTGCCCAAAATGCAAAAGTTGCAGCTCTTTATGGTCCCAATATTCCCGATTACACTTTTATCGCTAATGACGTAAATGTAGCTATCTATAAGAAAAGTTTTTGTAGCCCCTGTTTGTATATTTTTGAGGAACCCATCTGCGGTCAGAGCTATTTTTGTATGGAAAACATTGAGACCCAAGATGTTGTTTTGGCTATAGAGACACTATTAAAAGCAGGTCCCCCCAAAGAGCAAAAGGAGGAGGGAATAAACTCTTTTGTGCAACAGAATGACGGAAGTTATGTCTATGGAACTTTAAGGAGGAGACAATGAAAAATTGCGAAATTTGTGGAAGTGAGAAGATGAAGTATTTGTTTACAAAAGAGGGTTTTGATCATCAGCAATGCTGTGTGTGTGGACTCATTAGAATTTATCCGCAACCGACGGATGCGGAGTTGGACGTTTTCTATGACAATCCATTGTATGCAGTTTGGGGAGGCGATGTTGAAACCATGAAGTCGGCAACTTTTATGAACATTTTGTCCAAGCTCCCGCAAGATTTTAAAATTGCCCCCCCCCCCAATTTTTGGATATAGGGGCATCAGCAGGAATTATGATGAAATGTGCATCTGAAAAAGGGTATCAGGTTTATGGAGTCGAGGTAGCAAAAGATTGTGCAGAGGCTATTGCCAAGTGCTTTGGCGAAGACAGCGTGTTTTCAGGTTATTTCGACGAGAACTTTTCTAAGTGGGATGAGCATCCTTTTGACATTATCTCTTTGATGGATGTCCTCGAGCACCTAAGAAATCCTGCTGATGTTCTTAACAAGATATATCAGCTTCTAAAAGTTAGCGGTTATGTTCTTATCACCACTCCCGATTCGTCATCTTTTAGCAGGCTTGTCATGGGGAAGCACTGGAGCCACTTTTCATCAGAGCATCTGTTCATTTTTTCACGGCACAATATAAAGAATCTGCTACGCAAATGTGGCTTTGAGGTAATAAAAATTATGGCTTTGCCGAAATATTTCAATGCAAATTACTTGATGTCCAAATTTCCTGTAGGCGGGTCATCGTTTAATAATGCGTGCATTCGTTTGCTTAGACTGATTCCAAAAAAGTTTCGCTATAAAAATATCCCGCTTTTTAGCGGGCAGATGTTTATCTTGGCTAAAAAACCCGCATCAAAAAAATGATGAATGCGGCAACATTTATGAGGTTTTAAGAAAACAAAGGAGGTTGTATGTATCTATTGGTATCAAAAAAACAGACTGTTTTTGTTTTGGGCTTACTTTTAATTACGCCCTTGTTGTATTGGCTGTGTTTTTTTGATTCCAGCGTCGGCAGGGTTGGGCTTCCTGTAGAAAT
>JAITBH010000003.1 GCA_031283745.1 Candidatus Ectomicrobium neotermitis
GCGGTAGTGCTAAGGAAAAATATGATCATTTCAGGCGGGACCGGCACTGGCAAAACCACTCTCTTAAACGCCGTCTCCTCTTTTATTCCCGAACATGAGAGATTGATAACCATCGAAGATTCCGCCGAGCTGCAACTCCAGCAGCTGCACACCGTCCGCCTTGAAGCCCGCCCAAAATCGAGCGAAGGTTCGGGCGAGATAAGCATCAGGCGGCTTGTTGTAAATGCACTTCGCATGCGTCCTGACAGAATAATTGTCGGCGAATGCCGCTCAGGGGAAGCTCTTGATATGCTCCAAGCCATGAACACTGGCCATGAGGGCAGTATGTCGACAGTTCACGCAAATTCCGAAAAAGATGCTGTCTCAAGACTTGAAACTATGGTGCTGATGTCTGGGGCAGATCTCCCTCCGCAGGCAATACTTTCTCAAATTTTTTCTGCGGTAAATGTCATCGTGCAGCTGACAAGATATTTCGACGGGACAAGAAAAATTTCATCAATATCGGTAATAGAACAAAACGAACAAGAGGATGGAAAATATGAGATTAAGCGGGTTTTTGAGTTCAAACTTGCGGGGATAAAAAACTCAAAGCAGCTTGGCGATTTTAGACCTTGCGGAGTGATCCCATCTTTTATCAAAACAGCGGCGATGAGAGGAGTAGATATTGATGAGAAAATTTTTGCTGATAGCCAAAATCTGCAGACAATCTAAGCCGCCCGCCCGTTTAAAACAAACATCAAATGGAGGCAACAAATGAAATATCTATTTTTGTTTTCTTTTAGCGGTGTTGTTTTTTGCTTTACTTTTTTGTGTGCAATGACAATTAAAAAGCACGAGGCAAGCCTCAAGAATTTGGCTGCAAAAATTAAAGAACGCAAAAAAGCCCCTCCAAATCCTCAGGTGTTAAAGGTCATCAATAAAATCGGGGGCAAAAAAAATGCAGTCGTTTTGTTTTCAATTTGCTTTTTGGTTTTGCTGCTTTCGTGGAATTTGTTTTTTGTAATCATTGCGGCTATTTTTTATTTCTATATCAACTGGAATATCAAAACCAGCAGGGCAAAAAAGTTGCAGACCTTGATAGATAAGCAGGTTATCGAGGCGCTGAGCCTCATCAAAAATTCTGTGCTTGCGGGCAGGACTATTCAGGATGCGATAGTTTTAGCCTCAAAAGACTTAAAAGATCCGCTCCGGACAGAGTTTGAAAAAATAGCCAAAGATTTTTCGCTGGGGATAAGCCTCGACAGGGCTTTAGAAAAAGCCTCTCTTTGTGCTTTGAGCAAAGAGCATAAGTTAGCGATGGACACAATCAGATTATCAGTTCAATCGGGGGCAAGTATTTCTGGAATTTTTGAGAGGATAACAGATGCTGCCTCTCAAAGGTTGTCGCTGCGGGAGAAAATTGACGCTTTGACTGCTCAAGGAAAAATGTCAGGAAATGTCGTGAGCGCTGTCCCTTTTGTGGTTATGCTGATGATGAGCCTTTTGCAGCCTGAGATGATGACTGCCCTTTTTAACACCTTTGCGGGAAATGTTTTGTTGTTGATTGTCGTCATTATGATTCTCGTCGGCTCGTTTTCAATAAGAAAATTAACGGAGGTGGACTACTAATGATGATATTTATAATTGCAATTTTATGCGGCGGGGCATTCTTTTTTGCCTCAAGCTATCTCTTAAAAATCGTTTCAGGTATGAAAATCGAGAGCAAAATTTACAATGTCATTGCAAAACAAAGTGTCAACAAACAGTTTTTTATGCCTGCATTTTTTAGGTGGACGCAAAAGTTGGGCAAACAGTTGGCAAAAATTCATCATTCAAAGTTTAAGGCTTATATCGACAAACTATCTTTAGCCCTAAAATTTTCAGGCGCAAAATATGCACATTATGATGTCTATCAAATGGCTGCGGCACAATGTGTTGCGGGTTTTGCGGCTGCCCTTTTGTGCATTTTCATCATCTCATCAAACCCAATTTTAATTTTGGGGGCAGCTTTGGGAGGTTTTTTTCTCCCATTTTTGAGCTTAAAAGAGGCTGCCGCAAAAAGAAGCGGTCAAATTTTGAAGCAATTGCCTGACGCTGTAGACCTTATGTCGATAATTTTAGATGCGGGGTTAGACTTTTTTGGTGCGATGAGCAAGGCTGCAAGTATTTTGAAAGGCCCTTTGGCTGATGAATTTAATGCCGCAATCTCAAAAATCTCGCTTGGATATGAGAGAAAAGCTGCTTTGACCGAAATGGCTGCAAACTGCGGGGTCGATGAGGTGGTATTTTTTGCAAAAACCGTCAATATGGCTTTAGAATCCGGCAGCGGAATGTCTGAAACATTAAAAAGATTGGCAGCCCAAATCAGAAGGGAACAAGAAAACAAAGCTCAAAAGAAAGCCCAAGAGGCGCCTGTAAAAATTTTAATACCTCTGATTTTGTTCATTTTTCCAACCATTTTTATCGTTATTTTCGGGCCGATTGTCATAAATTTAATCCGCACAGGCGGGTTTTAAGCACCCCGCAAACCTTCCAAAAAACCCTCAAAGCCCAACAAAACCCTCAAAAAACCTCCACTTTCTACCCAAATAAGCGGAGGTTTGACTTATTTTTTCAACAAAAGTTACAATGCTCTAAACTTTTTAGCAGGACATAACAAACTTAGCAGACAATCAAATCTAAAACAAAAAAGGAGGTAAAAATGGGAAATTCTGTTGAAATTCAGTTCCGGGAAAACGGTTCGATAAGCCCTGTTCTTGAAGATTATGTTAAAACCATTGCCTTTTTGAAAAAAGAAAAGCGGTATGCCCGTATTAGCGATATAGCAAAATCACTTGAGGTCAAAAGTCCGACAGCCAACGTGGCGATAAATTCGCTATGTGCAATCGGGCTTGTCATACATGACAAGTATGGTTATGTGGATTTGACCGACAAAGGCGAGGAGATAGCAAAAGAGGTGCAAAACAAACACGATGTTTTATTTCGCTTTCTTAGGGAAATTTTATCGGTTTCGCCGGCGACTGCTCTTAAAGAGGCGTGCGGATTGAACATCATGTCAGTTCTGAAACGATAGACCGCTTAGAAAAACTTCACAGGTTTTTGAGCAAGACAGGAGAAATTCAAAAGTTGAAAGAGTATATGAGCAAATAAAATACAAAGGAGGCTGGAATGTCAGACATCAAAAAATTAAGTCAGTTAAAAGCTGGAGATGAAGGGCAGATAAAAAGCATCTCATCTCAAGCTGAAACATTGAAGAAAAGATTGTTGGATATGGGATGTGTTGCAGGCTGCACCGTCAAAGTTACAAAGCTTGCCCCGCTGGGAGACCCGATAGAAATTCTAATCAAGAATTACAATTTGTCGTTAAGAAAAGCTGAGGCCGAACAGATCTCTGTGGAGGTGATCTGAAATGTTTTGGAATAAGAATAAACTTAACAAAGCGGATCGCCTCGCAGATGCACTTCGTTCTAACTCACGTCACGACAGGCATTTTCATCATCACCATCACCATCATCAACACATTTATGGAAATCTCACAAGTTTAAGCATAGTCCCGGTTGGCGAATATATTTTTGCCAAAACTCTCTGCGATCCTGAAATGGAATATCGGCTTTTAGAGATGGGTTTTGTGCCGGGTGCACCTATAAAAGTTATCTCAAAGGACGGCTTAAATGGAGAAAGTGCTGTTATGGTTGAAATTAAAGGCTCAAACTTGGCACTCAATGGGAGAATTGCCAACGATATTTTAGTTGCTGACAAAAAAGAGGTTTTTGACCATCATCACGACCATCACGATAGGTCATAAAATTTTTTTGGTTCATAAAAGTTAGTTTAAGCTAATAAAATACGATTACACTACAAAAGAAAGAGGATACTTAAAATGAAAGAAAAACAGTTAACGGTAGGACTTGCTGGAAATCCAAACAGTGGTAAAAGCACTATTTTCAATGCTTTGACAGGTTCAAATCAGCACACGGGCAACTATCCCGGTGTTACGATTGAAAAGAAATACGGACACAAAAAGCACAACGATTACTCTATTACTTTTGTCGACTTGCCCGGCACATATTCGCTGTCTGCTTATTCTGACGACGAAATTATTGCCCGCGATTTCATCATCAAAGACAAGCCTGACCTCATAGTAGATGTTATTGACGCTTCAAATCTTGAGCGCAACTTGTATCTTTTCACGCAAATTCGGGAGCTAAATATCCCCATCGTCATCGCACTTAATATGGTCGACATTCTTGAGACAAAAGGTCTGAGTGCAAATGTCAAAAAACTCTCAGACCTGCTCGGTCTGCCTGTCATACCCATCGTTGGAAATAAGGGAACGGGCATAAACGATTTGCTTGACACAATTACCCAGACGGGCTGGCTTGAGCATACTGCAGCCCATCCTCTTGCCAAAGTTGACTACGGCACCGATATTGCCAACGAGATAAGCAAACTCGAGGAACTCATTCAAAAAGAGCCGTCTTTGGCGGAATATCCAAAAACTTGGCTTTCAATAAAGCTCCTTGACAATGATCCAATAGCCATAAAAATTGCAGCACAAACATTAAGCGGTGCAAAAATTTTAGACCAGAACGAAAAGAGCAGAAATCACATTAAAGAGCATTTTGGTGAAAGTGCTGAGGCAAAAATTGCCGAGTATCGATACGGCTTTGCAAGTTCCGTCACAAAAACCGCAATAGAAAAACTGGATAAGAAAAAAATAGACATAACCCCGATAATCGACAGAGTGGTTTTGAATCGTTTCTTAGGATTGCCGATTTTTGCTGCGGTGATGTTTCTGATTTTTGCTTTCACATTTACAGTTTCAACACCTTTGGTGGACTTGTTTGAGCAGTTTTTTGAGCTTTGCGGAACATTTTTCACAAATGTAATTCCCGAAGGGCAGATACAATCGCTTGTCGTTGACGGATTGATTGGCGGGGTGGGAGGAGTGCTGAGCTTTTTTCCTTTGGTTTTGTTTATGTTTTTTGCCATCGCATTTTTTGAGGACTCCGGTTATATGGCAAGGGCGGCTTTTGTTATGGACAAAATAATGAACAAGTTCGGGCTTCACGGAAAATCATTTTTGCCGATGATGATCTCAACTAATGGTTGCGCCGTGCCGGGCATTATGGCGACCCGAACACTCGACTCAAAACGCGACAGATTGGTGACGATGTTCGTTTCTCCGTTTATGATTTGCGGCGCCAAGTTGCCGATTTTTGTTCTTTTTGTCGGTGCATTTTTTGCAGAACATCAATCAACGGTAATGTTTTTGATGTATGTCCTTAGCGTCTGCATCGCTTTAACTGCGGCAAAAATTTTGACTAAGACCGTCTTAAAAGGTGAGCCGGCGCATTTTGTTATGGAACTTCCCCCCTATCACATCCCAACCCTAAAAGGGATCTTGCTTAAAATGTGGGAGAGGGGCTGGATGTATATAAAGAAAGCGGGAACGATAATCGTTTTGCTAACCATAATTTTGTGGGCTGGTTTTAGATACCCCGCCACCGACGAAGATCCGAATTTGTCCCCAGACGAAAATGCTGCTGTGCAAATTGAACATTCATATCTTGGCAGCCTCTCCACCGTAATCGAGCCGCTTGTTAAACCGATAGGCATCGACGGGCAAAAAACGATAGCCCTAATTGCGGGGCTGGCGGCAAAAGAAGTTGTCGTAAGCACTTTGGGAACACTGTATTCTTTGGGCGAAGTTGATCCAGAGGATGAAGAAGCGACATCTCCCCTCAAAGAAAAATTGGCAAACGACCCGGACTGGTCTCCGCTAAAAGCTATTGTCTTTTTAATTTTCTGTCTGATTTATCCTCCCTGCGTCGTGGCGGTCACCGTTTTCTATCGCGAGACCGGCTCAAAAATAAAATGGTTGCTTTTGTTGGTTTTAGGCAACACCACGGCAGCTTGGATAATTTCATTTCTTGTCTTTAGGCTGGGAACTCTCTTAAAAATTGGAGTATAAAAGGAGGATTTATGATTGAAAACATTATTATTGGTTTGGTGGTAGTGGTTGCTGTAATTTTGGCAATCAAATATTTCAGGAAAGGGGGCTGCGATTGTGCAAAAGGTTGCGACCCTAAAAAGAAGCCGCCCTGCTGCAAATAGGTGCTGACACCTCTCTTGCTTTGATCAATCTTTATTGTCTATATTGAAATTATGCGGTTAGTCCGCAAATAAAAATTGGGAGGAAAATATGTCAAATCACATTGCCGCAAAAAAAGGAGAAATAGCCAAAGCAGTTTTGTTGCCGGGGGATCCGTTGCGTGCCAAATTTATAGCGGAAACTTTTTTAGAAAAACCTGTCTGCTACAACACAGTTCGCAATATGCTCGGCTTTACTGGAACTTATAAAGGTGAGCGTGTATCGGTTCAAGGAACAGGAATGGGTATCCCGTCAATTTCGATTTATGTCAATGAACTTTTTAACGATTATGGGGTCAAAAAAGCAATCAGAGTTGGAACGGCGGGCTCTTTGCAAAAAGAAATAAAGATTAGAGATGTTGTGTTAGCACTCACATCATCGACAGATTCAAGTGTAAACAAAAACCGTTTTGGCGGGAAAAATTATGCACCCGTTGCAAACTTTGACCTGCTAAAAAAAGCTTATGAGGCAGCAAAATCGCTCAAAGCAAATGTGCATGTCGGTGGAGTTTTGACAAGCGATATTTTTTATGACGAGCCGGACTTTTGGAAAATTTGGGCAAGATACGGTGCGATGGCAGTAGATATGGAGACCACCGAGCTTTATACTTTAGCAGCAAAATTCAAAAGGCAGGCACTGTCGATTTTGACAATCAGCAACAGCTTAGTAGACGGGTCGCAAACCACCACCGCCAAAGAACGCGAGACGACTTTCAAGAATATGATTGAAATCGCACTTGAGGCAGTCCGGAACGGCAAGTGATCAGTGGTTAGTGGTTAGTGAACTGCAACGGCGAACGGCGGGGAACTCGTGTGACCAATGTAGGGGAGGGTTTCAAACCCTCCCGCCCGCCGATTCCTTTTGGCGGGTTAATTATGTGGTTGCCATTATCGTTGACGACGCACGACAACGACCACGACCACGACAAAAAAACCAATCCCGCCATTTTCCAAGTCCCGCACCGCAATCACCCGTCCAGTTTCGTGTTGCCCGTCCGCCGTTTCATTATCCCGTAAATGACCACACGGGAGGGTTTGAAACCCTCCCCTACACTGATCGCCCCCAATCGGTGCCGTTCCCTAACCCCTGTCGTTCGGAGGAAACAATGAAAAAACCTGAATTGCTTTTACCGGCGGGATCGCTTACAGCACTAAAAACTGCATTTTTATATGGGGCTGATGCCGTCTATGTCGGTATGCCGAAAATGAACTTGCGGGCAAAAAGTAGTTTCCCTTTAGAGGAGATCAAGCAAGGAGTTAATTTTGCCCGCTCGCAAAACAAGAAAGTCTATATCGCCTTAAACCTTTTTTCTAAAAATGCGGATATAGACAAACTTGG
>JAITBH010000063.1 GCA_031283745.1 Candidatus Ectomicrobium neotermitis
GTTGCAGCTTTTGAGGTAGGCAGGGCAGAGCTGAAACCATTTTATAGGAGAAGAATTCTCAAACAGGCTATGGATTTAAGCGAGACATCTTTTACCCACATCGTGATTGAAGGTCATACGGACTCGACAGGTTCTGATGAAACAAACAGGGTGCTTTCGATAAAGAGAGCCGAAGCTGTCTATAATGCTTTCCTTGAAGTTGGCATTCCAGCCGATAAGTTGAGTTTTGTGGGTTTTGGTTCAACAATGCCCATATCAAGCAATGCCACTCCGGAGGGCAGAGAAGCAAATCGTCGTGTTGATATTTATGTGGAGTAAGTAAAGTCCGCAAAGAAAGTTAAAACTAAATAGACGCATAAAAAAAACCTATGTTTTGGTAATTTCAAAACATAGGTTTTTTATTTGTCCGCCGATTTTTTTCTTTTGCCTAACTATCCAAATACTCTCTCAAGGCTCTACTTCTTGAAGGGTGCCTCAATTTCCTGATGGCTTTTGCCTCAATCTGCCTCACCCTTTCTCTTGTTACCCCAAACTTTTTGCCTACCTCTTCTAAAGTGCTGGGATAGCCAATTCCAATTCCATACCTCAAACTAATAATGTCTGCCTCTCGCGGGGTGAGCGTGTTTAAGAGCTTTTGAAGATCCAGCTGCAACCTATATTGCTGCGTCTTTGCAACCGGGCTTGGGCTGGAAAGATCTTCTATAAAGTCCTCGACTTTTGAGTCCTCATCATCCCGCAACGGGGAGGCAAGAGAAATTGGTTCCTGCATCATTTTCAAAATTCGTCTTATCCTATCCGTCGAAAGCCTTAAACTTTTTGAATATTCCTCAACAGTAGGTTCGCGACCAACATCCTGCTGAAATCTCTTTTTGTATTTCGTTAGCTTAGAGATGAGTTCTTTCATATGAACAGGAATTCTTATCGTTCTTGACTGATCAGCAATGGCTCGGTTTATGGACTGCCTAATCCACCAAGTGGCATAAGTCGAAAACTTAAAACCCCTTTTCCACTCAAATTTTTCCACTGCCTTTGAAAGTCCCAAATTTCCTTCCTGAATCAAGTCCGAAAGTTCCAAATTGCTTATGCCCACATGCTTTTTAGCGATGGAAACCACTAGCCTAAAGTTTGCCTCAATCAGTTTCTTTTTATCCCTAAGGATTATTTCCTCAAGCTTTCTAATGCTCCTGTCCGTCTCAATCATCTCATCAGGCGTGATAACAAAACTCGTCTCCAGATTGATTTGCTTTGTATAAGCTGCTTCTGCCTCAGCCAAATCCGTCTCAAGATCCGTAATGTCTGTTTCTATCTCTTTCTTAAAATCCAGCAAGCTGATCTTTTGCTCAACGAGTTCTCTGTAAAGTTCCCCAACTTTAGGAATTGGGTTTTTATATTTCTTTTCAAAACGACGAATAATATCCCTCGTCTCATTAAGCTTTTGAGCAGCAGTTTTGATCTTGTTTGTCAGCCTTTTGATCTTGTCTTGATTAAGATTAAGCCCAGAAACTAATGTCAATATCCTAGATTTCACCTGAGCTATTTTCTTTTCATTCTTTTCTTTGAGGTCTTTGGTTATGTCTGGTTCTTGCAACTTTTTTTGGCAGACAATAATTGTTTTTTCGTGGGTATTTATTTCCTGCACGGCTTTCTTAATTTTTAAGCCCATATTCCGCAGCTGAGATTTAGACTTTCTGCCTCTGGGCATCAGCTCTTTAGGTGTCATCTCTTGCTGGTTAATCAATGTCTCCCAATTTCTTATCTCATTGATGATAAGAGGGGATTCTAAAACTATGGACTGCAACAGTTTTTCATTCTCCCGAACATTCCGTGCAAGCTCAATCTCGTGAGGTCTTTCTAAAAGAGGAACCCGGGACATCTCGTTGAGATATGTCCTTATCGAGCTAACATCCTCATCGCTTTGTGAAACCTTAACTTCTACTTCTAAAGCCTTGCCCTGTTTAAGGGGCCTTGTCGGCAAATCCCTATTTTCAACAACATCAATGTTCATTTCACTCAAAACATCGAAAAATTTTTCAATCTTTTTTAACGAAACTTTGTCCGCAGGTAAGAGATTGTTTATTTCGTCATAAGTAAGGCAACCCTGCTCTTTACCGAGTTCAATTAAATCTTGAAAAACATCTTGTTTTTTCATCATTTATCTCCTTGACCCTTTTAATTTTCTTACCAAATCTTGGTATTTGTTAAGAGTGTCGTAATTCTTTTCTTTCTGTCCGCTCATCATCATATCAACGTCTTTTTTTAGCTCTCCACACTTTCTTTTTAGGCGAATTTTGTTGAGGTCCCTAAGTAAAGTTTCAAAAGCAATGTGGGTGTTATAGTTTGGAGGGTTTGAAGCCAAAATATCAAATCTCAGCCTCTCATCATCTCCTAAAGCATTCATAATTTTTAGATTGTCTTTTCCCGCAAGTGCTAAATCAAAAACTCTCTTGCAAAACGGATCCTCAAAAGTGTTTTCAAGCTCCTTTGTCAGAAATTTCTTGTCAAACAAAACTATCTTTATCAACTCCTCCTCAGCTGAACACAAAACCGGGTTTTTCTGCGGCACCTGATTTTGCGTCTCCTCCGTAGCCCTTTGATACTGCAAAGGCTTTTTATTTCTATTTGCAAAATCCCTTCTCAAAACTGCCTCCTGAACTCCAAACCTCTGTGCTGTCGTTTTTATCCACTCATCTTGAACAATCTCGTCTGCGGCTTTTGATATAAAAATCAAAACCTCAGCAATAGCTTTTGCTTTGCTCTCGGCAGAAGTAATGTTTTTTGAGTGAGTGTCGATTATAAACTCAATCGGGTTTTTAGCAGTGCTTTTGACCATTTTCAAAAACTCGTCCTTGCCGTATTTGATCAAAAACTCGTCGGCATCAATGTTTTCAGGCAAAGCTGACACTGTCGTTTCAAGAGAAGAGTTTTCAATAAGGCACTCAAGAGCTTTCTGTGCCGCATTTCTGCCCGCATCATCAGAATCAAAGAGAATCGTAACTTTGTCGGCATACCGTGCAATCGTTTTTGCATGAAAAACAGAAAAAGCCGTTCCCAAGGGGGCAACGGCTCCTGATACTCCGAACTGATAGGGCATAATTGCATCCATATAGCCCTCTAAGACGATGATCGCTCTCTCTTTTCTCGTTTGCGGCAAAGTCTGAAACAGCCCATAAAGGTTTGCTGACTTAGAAAACAGAATTGTCTCGGGCGTGTTTAAGTATTTCGGGGTTTTCTCAGCAGAAAGCGTCCTGCCCCCTAAAGCAACAACCCTGCCCTGAAGGTCAAAAATCGGGAAAACAATTCTCTCTGACATATATTCAAACAAGCCTGACTGCCCCATCCTCACCACTCCAGCCTTTATAAGGTTTTGCATATCGACAGATTTTTTTGCGGCAGCTTTTATCAGTAGCCCCGTCGGTGCATACCCAAGTTTGAATGTCTTTATGCTCTCATCGTTTATCCCTCTTGAGTAAAGATACTGCCTTGCCTGCTGGGACTTTGAACTTTTGAGCAGGCACTTGTGATAAAAGTTTGCTGCACTTTCGAGAATATCAAACAGAATGGTTTTCTGTGAGAAACTTGCAGACTCAACTCCGCTTTTTGGAATTTCAATGGATGCCCTTTGTGCAAGTTTTTTGACAGCCTCTATCCAACTGATATTGTCCATCATCTGCACAAACTTAAAAACATCTCCAGCGGCATTACATCCAAAACACTTGAAAATTCCTCTCTGCGGGCTGATACTAAAGGAAGGGGTTTTTTCGTGGTGAAAGGGGCAGCAGGCTTTCCAATCATGACCCGACCGCTTTAAGTCAGGCAAATACTCTCTTGCAACTGACTCCAAATCATTTGAAGTTTTGATTCTGTCTAAAATTTCTTCTGGTATTGCCATTGTTATCTTTTATTCCTTCTAAATCCCGATGTTTCTATAAACTTAATCTCTCCGTATTTTCTTTCCAACTTATCAAACATCAAATTCAACCCTAAATTGTCTGATGAGATATGCCCCGCCATAACCACATTGAGGTTTTGCTTTCTGGCTGCCTCCACTGCTTTTTCGTCTAAGTGCATCGTCAGTATCGTCCCAACTTTTGCCTTTGCCAAGTATTTGTATATCTCAACAGGCCCCTCAAAACCCCCCGTCATATCCACAAAAACCTTCCCACATCTTGAATACTCATCACCCAAAACTATCTCGGGGGAGTGACCCTCTTTAGCAGCTGTCAAATATTCTTTTTGCCTGCTTAAAAAACTTAAAATATCACCTATATATTGCGGTTCAATCCTATCGATCTCCCTCTGTAAAAAAGCAGCCACTTGATTGTCAGCCACAGTATGAGCAGTCATAAAAGGTATTTCCAGCAATCGGGCTGCATCGACAACCCTTTGCGTATTTGACGGCTGAATGGAACTGTGAACTCTTTTTACGGCAGGATCGATGATTTTCTCGGCAATATTTATCGGCACACCGAACTTATGGAGTATGTCAGCCTGCATATACCCAATCTTTGCAAAAGTCGCAGATGCAAAACCTGTCGGATGATGGGATATAGCAACATCGATACTTTTGCCCGAATTGATCAGGGTTTTTGCCAGTAACAGCTCCGGAACCCCCACATCAATTCCCACAAGAACACTCTTAACCTCCGTCTCCTCTTCTCCATAAAGGATTCGAGAATCATAATAAGGATTCTTCATGCTCTCTTGGTCAAAAAGAGATTTCCTTGTGTCAGACAGCGAGTAATACTTCCTAATGATTAGCTCCAAACTCTGATTTACAGCAGGTTTTCCTCTGGGATCGACATTGATTGCTTCCTGCACAAAAAACTTCTGCATTTCGCCTAATTTCATTGATTACCCCCTTTTAGGATTTTGATGTAACAAACAAAGAGAGCTATATCCTCGAATTTTCAAAGATATGCTCCCTTTATTTACGACCTATCCACCTTATTTGCTGTTTTCTTTAAGCATTTTGCGTCTAATTTTCCTCTTCGTTTCTGCCAACTTCTCTTTTTTGACTACGCTTGGAGCCTTGTAAAACTCCCTTTTCTTTATCTCCTGCATAATTCCGCTTCTCTCGCATTCTCTCTTAAATCGTCTTAAAGCTTCGTCAATTGTCTCTCCTTCTCTGATTTTCACTTGCGCCATTTGTTTTTTTCACACCCCTTTCTTTATCGAAAAAGTTTTTTTGCACTCACTTTGAGTGCTTTGAGCCTTTATTTAGCAGCCGGGCATCCGTTTCGGCATTTAGCAGCCAGCCCCCTCGAGTGCTTTGAGTCTTTATTTAGCAGCCGGGCATCCGTTTCGGCATTTAGCAACCAGCCCCCCTCGAGTGCTTTGAGTCTTTATTTAGCAAGCGGGCATCTGTTTCGGCACCCTCTTTGTTTAGCCGGGAGTCCATTTCAGCTCCCTGCCGCCTAATAAGTGATAATGAAGATGACCGACTGTCTGCCCGCCATTTTGCCCACAATTTAATATCACTCTAAATCCATCCTTCATTTGAGGGATTTTTCTTGATATTTCCGCTATGACTACCTGTAAATGACCAAGCAAATCTTGGTCGGCTGCGGATACTTCGGATAACTTATTAATGTGGAGTTTTGGGATTACTATGATGTGGATTGGTGCTCGTGGGGATAAATCTGAGAATGCTATGGCAGTTTCGTCTTCATATATTATGGTTGCTGGGACCTCTTTTTTGGCTATTTTGCAGAAAATACAGTCTTTTTCCATCGCTTGCCCCCCTCTCTTAATGTTGAGGCGATAATACCACTTTTACTCTAAAAACTCAATGCGTTTTGGGGTCTCGACCCCCCTCGTTTTGGCAGCAAAACGGAGTGTTTTGCCCATTCCCTTCCCTCAAGTTTTCCACTGATGCCCATTTAGTATTAGCTATGAACTTCTTGTGAATATCTTGTGAGTTGCTGAATGTTTAACAAAAACGCCAAAAGAAAAAAATTTGTGTGTATGTCTATTAAAAACTCCGAAAAACCGTGCAATTCATATATAAAGATACTCACACTATGAGTAATCCACACTGAGTATAATTTTGATTTTTTGCTGTAGTATCCACAAAATCAGTTGATAAATCTGTTGAAAATTTGCTAATTGTATCCATGTGAACGCTATGAAATTGAGAATAATCATGAAAAACAATAACATTTTATATATAGAGCAGCACAGTAAAAATACATTATCACCAGCATCACCAGCAAAGATCCTTGCTTCCTTGGGAAATAGAATAAAAACCTTTGTATTCCTCTCGATTCTTATGCCAACCAGCCTTTTTGCTGCCGATGTGCCTGGCTTTTCCTCGTTGCAATCCGCAATTTCCGACAAAAATTACCAAATCAACGACATTCAGTGGACAAGTCCTCTCACCGACATAGCCCCAAGTGGAACAATCCACGGCGGCTCTGACAATGATATTAGGACATTGCCCTCAAATGCCGATTTCAATTCGATTCTTATTCCAACCCGCTTTTTTACTACCGAAGTGCCTGACTTTTCCTCACTTCAATCCGCAATTTCTGACAACAACTACCAAATCAACCTCACTGCTGACATACAGTGGATAAATCCTCTCACAAACATTGCTTCAAGTGGAACAATCCACGGCGGCACTGGCAACGATATTAGAACTTTATCCTCAAATGCCGAGTTCAATGCCTTCTCTCTTGAGAGCAAACAGATGTATTTTGTCGGCAACCTCAATTTCGAGGACTTTTTTATGTCTAAAGATAGAGGTTCAGTCTTTTCAGTCAGCTATTCCACTGTTCATTTTGCAGATGGGCAGGTCAGTTTTACCAGCAATTCCATCAGAAGGTCGGATTTTGGTCCCATTTATGGCGGTGCGATTTACTTAAACAACAGCTCTTTTCTTAATTTTGAACGCTCAACGGTGTCCTTTATCCGAAACTCTGCCAATAGTTCGGGGGAAACTTATGGCGGGGCAATTGAAATTGCTAATCGCAGCCAAGCAGTTTTCAAGGATTCAACAGTCATTTTCTCCTCAAATTCAGCCCAATACGGCGGTGCAGTCCACTTTGCAGACGATTCTTTGGGCATTTTGTCTTTTGAACACTCAGTCGTGGTTTTCTCAACTAATTTGGCAAACACAGCAGGCGGTGCAATTTATGCCGTAAACGGAAGCAATGTTTTCTTTGTCGACTCAACAGTTCAATTTACATCAAACACATCTCTATCAGGCGGCGCTTTGAATTTATCCAAAGCAGCTGCCTTTTTTTCTGCCTCCACCATCTCTTTCCTTAGAAACACTTCTGTCGGCGGAAATGGCGGTGCGATATTTGCAGCAAACAGCTCATCTGTTTCCTTTAGCAATTCCACGATAGAGTTTTCGACAAATTTTGCAAACAAAATGGCTGCCAATGGCGGTATGGGCGGTGCTTTAGA
>JAITBH010000141.1 GCA_031283745.1 Candidatus Ectomicrobium neotermitis
TTGCCTATCGCTCATTTTTTGAGCCAGAAATGTTGGCTTTTGCCGCAGGTCTTAGGCACTTAAATGAAACTTGGCACTTTGACATAGCCTCATGCGCCGAAAAAATCCCTCTTGAGCAGTTCAAAATAAACCACAACAAATGTATTGACGATGTTTTGATGAGAAATCTCTTTTCTGATGATGAGGAGCTGATTGCCTTTTTAGACAAAGCACCCCAGCAGCTAAAAGATAAGGGTCAGCGGGAATTTTGCGGCTGCATTGCAAGCAAAGACATCGGAGGTTATGCGGGCTGCCCGTTTTTGTGCAAATATTGCTATGCCTCTGACCCCAAAAGAGCCTTTGATAGCCCAAAAAGGGATGTTTTTAGGGAAATGTTTTGAGCCAAAAGCACAAGTTATTCATAACTTATTAACAGCCCGCCGAGTTTTTGCTTTGACCTCAAAAAATCAGAACTTATGAACAGAAAACGGTGAATTTTAGATGAATAATATGTGTGTAAGTGAATGAAAGCACCCAAAACCTCTCACCCTACCCACAGCTTGATATATGAAATACGCCCTAAAAACCAGCTCGTCTAAGAAAGTTATTCACATATAATTGCTAACAATATTTGGTGTTTTGTAAGTTTTTATGTTATTATGCGACCTCATCGGTAGCTATTCACAAAAATTAAAGGAGATTTGAACAATGAGCAGAGTTTGGAGAAAGCCAGAAACAGTCTCAAAAAGCAGTCAGGAGGCAATAAATAAAGATGTAGCAGGTCAAAAAAGCTTTTTTCGTAGGTGGATGTTATTTTTTGCGATCTTTGCGATTATTGTATTTCTCACTCACTTGGGCATAACCGCTATCGCTCAAGCTCGGCTGGCAGTAGTTCCGATTGTCAATGTCCCAATTTTCACCTCAACCCAGCTGGCAAACAATATTGATGACAGGTTCAAGTATTTAACTTCACGCGTCGATGGCGTGAAGTTTTCCATTTATACGGTCAAGAAAGGCGACAATTTGTGGAAAATCGCAAAAAATCACGGCTATTCAGTGCATACTATTATAGGGTGCAACCCCCAATTTACGACTTACGATGTTTATGAAAACCAAAAAATTCTCATTCCATCTATCGGGGGAACTCTCCACCCGATTCAGCAAAACGATACTTGGGCAAAAATTGCAGATAGATATGAGACCTCCGAGCTTGATCTTAAAGCCGGCAATCCCGGCACCACTGAGTTGATAAATGGGGAATATGTTTTTGTAGCAGGCAAAAGACCTTCTGTCGATTTGTTGAATGAACAAATGCAGGAAAAATATGCCTTGCGGGACTTGTTCATTTCACCTTTAGGCGGGCGTTATACCAGCGGATTTGGAAAACGCCGCCACCCCGTGACAGGTAAAACAAGCGTTCACGGCGGTCTTGATATTTCTGCCCCAATCGGTTCCCGCGTCAGTGCCGCAGCAGGCGGGACGGTGATTTTGGCAAGCTACAATGCTGGATATTATGGTGTTGCGGTTTATATCGATCATCACAATGGCTACATAACCCACTACGGCCATCTTTCAAAAATCAATGTTTCTGTCGGGCAGAGAGTTAAAGCGGGTCAGATAATAGCCCGCAGCGGAGCGACCGGCAGGGTTACAGGCCCTCATCTTCATTTCACCGTTAAAAAGAACGGCGTGGCAGTAAACCCGACAAAATTTTTGTGGTAAAGCCGTCAAAAAGCAATGGACTTCTTTAGTTTTTTTGCAATAAAGCCCCAAGAAATTTCCCAAAACTGCATTGTCTGTCAAAACTATGACTTGTCTTTGTTTATGTCAGCAGGCGGCAAAATCCACAATGGTCTTTTTGTAAAAACTATTCAGACCAAAAACGCAACAATAATAGGATTGAAAAATAACTTTGCGGCAGGCGATGCGGTCTTTTTGTTAAGAGACACCGCCTGCCGCAATATTTTTTTGTTCGGTGCATGCGGTGTTTTTGGCGGCATCAAAATAGGCAGCGCCATTGCCGTCGAGAGGGCTTACAATCTGGAAAGTTTTTCAACAATGGCTCAAAGCCTCGACAACAAAACAGCGGACTTTGAATATTTTTCGTCCTCAAAAACCATCACCGACAACTTCTGTCTCAAAAATCCCGAATTAGACATCATCAAGACAAATTCAGCCTGCGTCGGCTCTCTATTTCTTGAATCAAAATTGGAAAAATTTTTCGCCAAAAACAATATCGGGGCAGTTGATATGGAATCATCAATAATCTTTTGCGCCTCAAACCTTGCACAAATTCCAGCAGCCTGCTTTATGTATGCCTCAGACAAAGTCGGCGGGCAGCCTAATGTGCTGACTGATACTCAAAAAGCCCGCATAAGCAGCACAAGAAAAAGTCTTGCCTCATCACTTAAAAGCTTCCTCAAATGACAAAAATCGAAAACTACTTTCCAAAATTTGGAGTAAACAAAATCAATGAGATTGAAAGGTTGATTTTTGAAATATCAAAGATCGAAAGCTCGTCGACCCAAGAGCTTTTGTTAAGCATAAAAGGTCTCAAATATGAGAGTGCAAAACTGCAGCTCTTAAAAAGAAGGTATCCCCAAACTTTTAACAAAAATGCCAAGCCCCCTCTCTCCTCTTTTTATCTACCCAAGCACAAAATAAACAAAGACCTCATCGCTGACACCGCCCCGTCCGAATTTGCGCCCGCACACATTTTTTATGTCAAAAAAGCTGCTGATTCGGCTGTTTTTTGCAATGTCCGCAATTTGTTTCCTTATGCCGATACCATTGAAATAGAGTCGCTCAAAAGTTTTCAAAAGGGCAAAGGTTTTAAGCCTGCCGATTACAATAACCGCCTCCAAAATTTATTTCTCACGCAGGAAAAGCACGATTTTTTTAAGCAATGTCCTTGCTCGGTAGATGCAGTCCGCTGCGGGTATGGAATAATGAATATAGGTATGGGCTGCCCATATGAGTGCAGCTACTGTTTTTTGCAGGGCTATCAAAACATCGGGGGCATAGTTCTCCCATACAATATAGATGACTATCTGAGAGAG
>JAITBH010000154.1 GCA_031283745.1 Candidatus Ectomicrobium neotermitis
AACACCAAATACCAGTATTTGATTTTTGTTGCTCTTTTATCGACTTTGACTTATGTGATGAGAAGCGTGAGATACTTTTTCATCATCTCGCCCATCAAAAAAACTCGTCTGCTTGAGAACTTCCCCTACACCGTGCTGGGCTTTTTTGTGAACAATATCATCCCTTTGAGGCTTGGCGAGGTGATACGGGCAAAGGTTACGGGCGAGAGGTTAAAAATTTCACGTAGCAGTGCATTGGCGACGATAGTCGTAGAAAGGTTGATGGACATCATCGTCTACATTCTCTTCTTTTTTCTGATAATGAACACATTGTCTTTCCCAGAGTTAGTCAAGAACAGTTTTTATATTTGTGCCGTTATTTTTGGCGTAATTCTTGTGGTTTTATATGTCGTGTCCATCTTTGATTCCAAAGCATTAAATGTCATTTCAAAATTTCCCCTCCCGATGAAACTAAAACAGTTCGTCATCTCCGTTTCAAACAAATTTTTAGACGGGCTATCGATATTAAAGAGCAAGAAAGCACTGATAACCTCTTTTTTCTTTTCGTTTGTCGTGTGGATAGTCGAGAGTTTTTCTTTTATTGTCGCTGCTTATTCTTGCGGAATTATACTCACACCAATTGAGGGAATTTTTACGGTAATAATAATAGGTATAGCGGGCATAATCCCGACAGCGCCCGGATATTTGGGAGCTGTTGAAATGGCAGGGCTTACTGCTTTGACTGTTTTGGGGATAGAAGAAAACTTAGCTTTGGCTGCTGTTATCATTAACCACGTGATGCAGCTGCTGGTGAATTTTACCCTTGGTTTTTCAAGCGTGATCTATGCAAAGATTTCGTTTAAGGATCTGTTTAATTTTGAAGAAATAAAAACTGATGAGGAGCAAAAAAAGAATGACTGACAATTCTCTTTACCTGTTTTCATTTTTCATCGCATTTGCTTGCTCGGTTATAACTGTGCCGATTTTTAGAGCGGTCGCTATAAAATTAAAAATTCTCGACAACCCGATAACGCAAGTAAAAACCCATAAGGTCAGCACTCCATATCTTGGCGGAGCGGCAATCGCTTTGGCTTGGCTGATAACCTTGATGATAATCAGACAGATTTCGGATTTCCCGACAGGAACTTTGAGAAGTTTGAGAGGGATAATTTATGCCTCTTCCTTAATTATGCTTTTGGGGCTTATCGACGACATAAAACATAAAGGGCTTGGGTATAAATCAAAACTCTTAATTCAATCTTTGGCTGCAGCGATTGTGGTGATTGGCTTTGATATAAGAATAAATTTCATCTCTTCATATTATCCGTCAGTGATAGTCAGTATGCTTTGGGTGATCGGAATAACGAATGCCTTAAACATAATCGACATAATGGATGGGCTTTCAAGCGGAATAGGCTTCATCGTTTCACTGGGATTTTTGTTCATATCTTTGCCGACTGAAATGATTTATGTGAACTTTTGTGCAGCAGCTTTGGCGGGTGCATTGTTGGGGTTTATCCCTTACAATCTCTCAAGCTCAAAAAAGATTTTTATGGGGGACATGGGCAGCCTTTTTATTGGTCTCATTTTATCGGCACTTGCTATGGGAACTTCCTATACAAAGATCAGCGAGATAGGTTCCTTTGCCCCGCTTTTGATTTTGGCTGTGCCGATTTATGAAACTTTTTTGGTGAGCTGGTTGAGGATTCGTAAAGGCAAATCCCCTTTTGTCGGGAGCAAAGATCACTACGCTTTGAGGCTTGAAAAAGTTGGGTTCTCAAGAAAAAAAATACTCGTCATCACTTATATCGTTTGCATAATTTTGTCTGTGTCTGCTTATTGTTTTACGGTCTTAGACATCACCTATTCCATAATGTTGTTTTCTGTTATCTTGATAGCCTTACTTATCATCAGCATGGAACTCAGTTCTATAAAGGTTGAATAATGGACAAACCTATCGTCATTATAGGTGCTGGTATAAGCGGGCTTAGCACCGCATACTTCTTAAAAAAGCAAAACATCGTTTTAGAGGCAAAGCCTTATGTCGGCGGGCTTTGCCATTCTTTTTATGACAATGGATTTACGTTTGACTGTTCGGGTCATTTCATTCATATCAGAGACAAAAAAATCCTTTCGCTTGTCAAAAAATTAAGCGGAGGTGTTGATGAGATAAACAGAAGCTCTTCAATCCTCTTTAAGAACACTCTCGTCCCTTTCCCTTTTCAAGCCAACCTTTATTATCTCGACGCAAAAACAAAAAAAGAATGTATCGATGGAATTTTAAAAAGGAAAAACGTGGATATTTGCCCCCGTATGCCTTTTATTGATTGGGCTGAGGCGATGTTTGGAAAAGGGATAACAAAACATTTTATGAGACCTTACAATGAGAAATTGTGGAGCTATGACTTAAAAAAAATGAATGCCCAGTGGACAGGTGCTTTTGTTCCAAAACCAAATGCTCAAGAAATTATCGAATCGGCAAAAACAAAAAACAAAACAGTTTATGGCTACAACAATGTTTTTTATTACCCAAAACGCAATGGCTGCCAAGCTTTGATAGACGGCATAAGCAAAAAAATTAAGCCCCTCTTAAATGAAGCAACACAAAAGATAGACATAAAAAACAAAGTCGTTTGGACTGGTGGGGGCAAATACAAATACTCAAAGTTAATATCTACTCAGCCTATCGTCGAACTCTTAAAACAAATTTCACCTCTCCCAAAAAATGTCCAAACAGCTGCACAAAAACTTAAATTTTCAAGTGTGCGGTGCATAAATATAGGTATAAAAACCAAAAGCGGAGTTCCCAAAATATTGAAAGGCAGCCACTGGATTTATGTTCCGCAAGCCGATATTTCTTTTTACAGGGTTGGGATATATTCAAATGTGAACCCCGCTATGGCACCGAAAAAATCTTACAGCCTTTATGTTGAGATCTCCTCATCAAATGGCAAATACAAAAGGGCACAAGAGGTTATAAATGATTTGCAAAAGCTAAATTTCATTTCTCAAAACGATGAAATTGCCGCCGTAAACATTGTCGACATTGCCTATGCTTATGTGATTTTTGACAAAGATAAAGACGAGGCGCTTAAAACGATAAATGAGTTTTTGAGGGCAAATGAAATTTATTCGATAGGCAGGTATGGTGCTTGGGAATATTCTTTCATTGAAAAAAATATCTTGGATGCCAAAGCTTTGGCTGAAACAATAAATAGAGAATAAAGCTATGAAAAAGGTCTGTTACATTATCACTAAGTTGGAACTCGGGGGTGCACAGAAGCTGGCGCTCTATGTCGCTAAAAACTTGGACAAAAGCGAGTTTGAGACTTTTATTATCTCGGGCAAAGGTGGAATTCTTGATAAAGAGGCGGCAGAGGATTCTATGCTTATACAGCTCCCTGATTTTGTCAGGCAGATAAACCCGATAAAAGACATCAAAACACTTTTTGCCATTTATGCGATCTTAAAAAGAGAAAAGCCCGACATTGTTCACACTCACTCATCAAAAGCGGGAATACTTGGAAGGTTGGCTGCAAAGCTCGCTGGTGTAAAAACAATCTTTCACACGATACACGGATACGGTTTTAATGAAACTCAAAAGCTGCCCATCAAATATCTATTCATCTTTATCGAAAAATTTTGCTCTTTATTTTCCGACAAACTCATATGCGTTGCAAAGGAAGACATCAAAAAAGGGCTACACTACAAAATTGCAAAAGAAAACCGCTTTATAGTTATCAGGGCGGGTATAGATGTTGGCTACTATAAAAACTATGTCCCCCAAAAAGATTTTAGAGACACTCTTGTAAACTCTGCTGATGAAAAAATTGTTACGACCATCGGCCCATTTAAGCCGCAAAAGAACTTAAAAGACTTCATATTAGCTGCTGGGCTTGTGGCAAAAAGGCAAAAAAATACCCGCTTTATTGTCGTCGGAGACGGTCAACAAAGGGGTGAACTTGAGGCTTTGATTAAAGAGTTAGGAATTGAAAGGAATGTTTTGCTTTTAGGTTGGAGAACTGATATTGCCGAGATACTTTATGCCTCAGATGTTTTTGTGCTGACTTCTCTTTGGGAGGGGCTGCCTTGCACAATAGTTGAGGCGATGTGCTGCGGAAAACCTACTGTGGCAAATGG